>JAPSGM010000226.1 GCA_031177555.1 Chloroflexota bacterium | reverse complement strand
GCGAGCTGCCGGAGGACGTGCGGCAGCTCGCCCACCTCGGCCACGATGTCCGGGTTCGGCACCAGCTCCACCTGGAGCCCCGGACCCTGGCGCTTGATCTTCTTGGCCGATGGGCGCTTCGGCGCGAAGTCGGCCACCGCCGCGGCCATGACCAGGATGTCGGCGGCCGAGGCGACCCGCATGACCGCCTCGTGCATGGCGGCTGCGGTGGTGGCGTTGACGACGGCCACGCCGCGGGGCGGGGCCGCGCTCATGACGCCGGCGATGAGGGTCACGGACGCGCCGCGGTCCCGGGCGGCCTCGGCCACCGCGACGCCCATCTTGCCGCTGCTGCGGTTGCCGATGAAGCGCACCGGATCGAGCGGCTCGCGGGTGCCGCCGGCACTGACCACCACGTGCAGGCCCTCCAGCTCCCCGGCGCGCGCGAAGAGGCGCTCCACCGCCTCCACGATCTGCGGCGGCTCGGCCAGCCGCCCCACGCCGGTCAGCCCGCTGGCCAGTGCGCCGACCTCAGGCTCGACGAGATAGTGGCCGAAGCCGCGCAGCGTCTCGACGTTGCGCTGCGTGGCCGGGTTGGTCCACATGCCGGCGTCCATGGCCGGCGCCACCACGATCGGGGCGCGGCTCGCGCAGGCGATGGCAGTCACCGCGTCGGCCACCAGGCCGGCGGCCAGCTCGGCGATCACGTTCGCCGTGGCCGGGGCGATGACGAGCGCGTCGGCGCCCTCGGCCAGCTCCACGTGCGCGATCTGCTGCTCCGCATCGAGCGCCATCACGTCGGTCACCACGGGCCGATGCGTCAGCGAGGCGAAGGTCAGCGGCGTGACGAAGGCCGTGGCCGCCGGGGTCATGGCCACGTCCACGATGGCGCCGCGTTCCGCCAGCAGGCGCACCAGGGCGACCGCCTTGTAGGCCGCGATGCTGCCGGTCACCCCCACCACCACGCGACGCCCGGACAGCGCGCCGCGCTGCTCGTTCATCGTGCCGCTCCCGAGGCGGCGTGGATGCCCGCGTGCGCGTAGCGCAGTCCTCGCAGCGTCAGGTCCGGCTCCACCGCGTCGATGCCGGGCACCTCGCGCAGCCACTCGGCGTTCGTGTAGCCGCCGGTGGCGATGACCGTCACGTGGCTGTCGGCCGGCGAGCGCTCGACCAGCTCGCCGCGCAATGCCGTCAGGAGCCCGCTCACCAGGCCGATGTAGCCCAGCACGGTGCCGCTCTGCATGGCGCTCACGGTGCTGGTCCCGATGGCGCGCGCCGGCCGGCGCAGCTCGATGCGCGGCAGCTTGCTGGCCCGGCCCACCAGCGCCTCCAGCGAGAGCCCCAGTCCCGGCGCGATGGCGCCCCCGACGTAGGCTCCCTGGGCGCTGACGATGTCGAAGTTCGTGCTCGTTCCCAGGTCAACCACGATCGCCGGCCCACCGTACTCGGTGCGGGCCGCCAGGGCGTTGCACAGCCGGTCGGCGCCCGCCTCCGACGGCCGGTCGATCTCGATGGCCAGCACGCCCTCGAGTGCGGCCGCGTCGACGATGAGGGTCTCGACGCCGGGGCGGAACCGCGCGCCCAGCGCCTCGGAGAGGGTGGCCGTCAGCGGTGGCACCACCGACGCGATCGCCGCAGCCTCCACCTCGTCCAGCTGCGCGCCGCCCAGCGCCAGCAGCTCGACGCACTGCGCCGCCATCTCGTCCGGCGTCGCCTCGGGACGCGTGGTGGCGCGCCAGGAGCCGGCCAGCAGGTCGTCCTCGAACAGGCCCAGCGTCAGGTTCGTGTTGCCGATGTCGACGGCCAGGAGCCTCACGCGGCCATCGTAGCAGTCGGCAGCCGGGGTTCCGGGATCGGGCCGCCGCGCCGGCGGCCCGGTGCTAGACTCCGCCGCGACCCACGCCCCGCAGCGCAGCGAGCCCGATGTCCGACGCGCGAGCCAAGCTCTACATCAACACCGGCGTCGTCACCAACAAGGGCGACATCTACAACATCCTGCGCCCGCTCCTGAAGCAGACGGTCACGTACACCTACTATCGCGGCAACCAGGTCACCAGCAGCGGCACCGGCTGGGTGGAGCGGGTCGTGGTCGACCATCCGGAGATCGCCAGCTACTTCACCCCGCTGTCCATCTGCCTGAACCTCGACTCGTTCGACTACCTGCAGTTCGACACCACCTCGGAGCAGCTGCTGGTCTACACCCTCGTCATCGGCTCGGAGCGGGTGGTGCTGGAATTCGCGGCCGGCGGCTCGCGGCTCTCCGAGGAGGAGGAGGCCGGGCCGGGGCGCCCGCTCCCGCGCAACGCGGAGGAGCTGGCACGTGACCTGCGCTTCATCCAGATGGAGCTGATGATGTCGTCGGACGCCTCCGAAGAGGACGAGGAAGCCTAGCGTGCCACCCGGCACGGCCCCCGCGCCGCGCACCAGCCGGCGGGCGGGGACCGCCGGCCACCATCGCACCGTTCTGCCCAACGGCCTGCGCGTCGTCACCCAGGAGATGCCGCTGGCCCGCTCGGTGGCCATCGGCCTGTTCGTGGGCGTCGGCTCGCGGCACGAGCAGGGGGCGCACGCCGGCCTGTCGCACATGCTCGAGCACCTCGTCTTCAAGGGCACCCAGCGCTTCCCCGCGCCGGGCGATCTGTCCGAGGCGGTGGAGGGCTGCGGCGGCAGCGTCAATGCCTCGACCGATCGGGAGCTGACCGTGTACAGCGCCAAGGTGCCCGCCGGCGCGCTGCGCATCGGGCTCGACGTCGTCTCGCAGATGGTCCTGCGGCCCCTGCTGCGCCGCAGCGACCTGGCCGCCGAGAAGCCGGTGATCGTGGACGAGATCCGCATGTACGAGGACTCGCCGGGCGACCACGTGTTCTCGCTCTTCGACGCGCTGCTCTTCGGTCGGCACCCCCTGGGACGCGAGATCGCGGGCACGCCCGGCTCGGTACGTCGCGCCACCCGCCCCGGGGTGGTGGGCCACTGGCGGAGCTGGTATCGCCCCGAGCACCTGGTCCTGGCCGCGGCCGGGGCCACGTCCCACGAGGAAATCCTGGCCGCTGCCGGCTCGTGGTTTGCCGACGGCGCCGAGTGGCTGAGCGAGGTCGAGGCGCCGCCGGATCCGGAGCTGGCGCCTGTGACGCCCAGGCCTGCCCAGGCCGGCGCGGTCAGTGTCGGCCACCGGCGCCTTGCCCAGGGTAACCTGTGCTTGGGCATGCCCGGCGTCTCGCGCCTGGACCCCGACCGCTGGGCGCTCGACCTGCTTGGCGCCCTGCTGGGCGATGGCATGAGCAGCCGGCTCTTCCTGGAGCTGCGGGAGCGTCGATCGCTCACCTATGACGTCTCGACCTTCGCTGCCACGTACTCCGACTGCGGCACCTTCGGCGTGCATGCCGGATTCGACCCGGACCAGGCCGACCAGGTCATCGGCGCCATCCTGGAGCAGCTCCAGCGCGTGGTGCAGGATCCGGTGCCGGCGGTCGAGCTGGACCGGGCCCGGGCGTACACCCGGGGCCGGCTGGAGCTGCGGATGGAGGACACCGCCGCGGTCGCCGCCTGGCTGGGCACCGGCGAGAGCCTGTTGCCGCGGATCCTGACCGTGGAGGAGGTGGTCGAGCGCCTGGAGGCGGTGACGCCCGACGACATCACGCGCGTCGCCCGGCGGTTCGCCCGCCCGGACCAGGCCCGCCTGGCGCTGCTGGGTCCGTTCAGGTCGCGGCGGCGCTTCGAGCGGCTGCTGCCGGCATGACCGACCAGGACGAGAT
>JAPSGM010000225.1 GCA_031177555.1 Chloroflexota bacterium | reverse complement strand
GTGGTGCGTGGGCGGACGAACCGACGCACCACTTCTCCTGACTGCGGCCACCGCGCTTCATAGTCTTCGTGGACGAGCGCATCCTGGGCATCCAGATCACCCGATGCCAGCGCGGCCGCGTACTGCTCGACCACCTGCCGGTTGCCCATTAGCCGCTCTGCCGCCCGCGCCGCTCGCGCAGCCGGTCGCTCAGGCGGTTCAGCGCCTGCTCGGCGTATCGTCCCGACCCGCTGGCGTAGTGGTCAAAGTCAGGCCCTTCTCCGAGGGCGATCCAGGTGTCATCGAAGCGCCACACGCCGGCCACGTGCCAGCCGAGCGGCAGCGCAGCCTCAGCGGCCGTCCAGGCTTGCGTCAGGGCGCCGAGCGGTGCCATGCGTGCCATCATACGGACCATGAGGAAACACGACGACTGCTGCTGCGATCAGCACTGTTGCGGCTGCGCTGACAAGTAGCTAAGACGGGCCGGGGTCGCCTGCACCGCCCGATCCTCGTGGATCAGCGGCCGTCAACGTCGCCCCGGGAGGGAGGACCGGCCGAGCCGCGTGAATCAGCCCACCCAATGCCGGGCTGGCGGCGCGCAGACGCTAGGTCATCGGACCAGCGGGAGCCCGGTATCAAGGATCAATCGGCGCGGTCCGGCGGCACACGGCCGCGAAGATCCCGTCCAGCGCGGCGCCCATGTCGCCGGTCTCCGCGTACTATTTGGCAGCGGCGTCGGCGGTGGCCCGGACGCTGGACTGGTCCGGCATCCCGGCCGGGCGCTTGCCTTCGGCGACCATGCGCTCGAGCTCTGCGGTCTTGGTAGCCACGAGCGGCCCGGTGCCGGACCGCGGCACCGGAGTGGTCCCCAGGACAAATGCGCCAACTGAGCGTTTCACCGTTGTCCTCCCGCATCTCCGTCGGCCCGTATCTTTGTCGACACGGCGCCTCATTCGATGACCGGGGCAGCGGCGGACGAGCACCATACCGCGCTCGGTAGCAACCGGCTAGGGGCAGGGCAGGTCCCGTGTTTGCCAGGCGGCACCCCAAAAGGGCCGCGTCACCCGCTGGCTATTCCTCGCCGCTCCTGCAGCCGATCACTCAGCCGATGCAGCGCCTGCTCGGCGAACTTCCCCGAGCCGGACAGGTAGTCATCAAAGGCTGGGCCTTCGCCCAGCGCGATCCACGTCTCATCGAAACGCCACACCCCGGCGATACTCAATCGAAGATCGCACCGCGGCCGAAGCCCTCGGCATCCATGAGACCACCGACGTTGGAGTAGCTCTCACTGAGGCAGAGGAACGCTGCTGTTCCAGGTGTCTCGGTGCATCTTCCAGGTGCCGCCGTCATTCTTCCACAGCACCATGATCTTGCCCCGGTCTACGAGGGTGCCGTCGTCCCGGTACACCGTCGTCTCGCCTACCTCGAGCGCGTAATCGCCCATGACGATCACCTCTCGGGTGAGCGGTCGGGCGTCGGTGATGCCGAGCTGGAAGAAGCTGTTCCAGTACCGTGTGATGGCCTCCTCTCCGGTCACGGCGTCGGCGTTCGGCGGGAGGATCACGGCGTCACTCGTGTACAGCGATGGCATCACGTCCCCATCTGCAGTGCGGATGGCCTCTTTGAACTTCTCGTTCGCCTCGCCGATTCGCTCCGCAACGTCCATGGCCGCACCTCCTTACTCTCGATTGTCCGACCGGGAGTCAACCAACCGATGTTGGTGCAGTCAGTCACCCAACGGCCGCGGCCGCAGGCCGATGAGAGCGCCGTTTCTTCTATGGTGTGCCCGCTGTTGGCGAGGCCCCGGCGCCTAGGCCGGCCTTTCCCGGTCACGCCCAGGGTCGCCTGCACCGCCCGATCTAGAGGAAGATCAGCGGCCCTCGGCCTCGATTCGGGCAAGCGCGAGCGGTAGCGCGGCCTCAGCGGCGTCCAGGCTTGCGTCAGGGCGCCGAGCGGTGCCCGCTCCGAATCGTAGACCTCCTGCCATGCGGCGCGTAGGCTGGTCAGCTACGGCCGCGGATGTATCTCGGCCACCCCCGAGCATGAGGATTCTTCGATGACTACGCCAGTGATTGAATCCAGGAAGGCGAGTTCACGCCGTGCATTGTTGGCTGGCGCCTTGGGTGGCCTCGGAGCTGCGCTAGCCGGGGCCATTAGCCGTGTCACTCCTACGCGGGCGGCTGATGGCGAAGCGGTTCTCGTCGGTGGCGAGTACACCGCCACCTCGGTAACGAAATTTTCCAACCTCACCAACAATGACGCGGTCTTGTGGGCCGTGAGCGACGCAAGCCTGGGCGTCAAGGCCTCCAGCGGGTCGGGTATCGGCGTCTCCGGCGAGAGTACGAGCAACGTCGGTGTCTTAGGCTGGAGCGGATCGCACATCGGCGTCCAGGGCGGCAGCGGGACAAGCCGAGGCGTCTATGGCAGCAGCTCGGCCAGCTATGGGGTGCACGGCGTTACGACCGCCGCGGGGCAGGCCGGGACCGTCGGGCACGCTTTCGGGCCTGGGACCGGCGTCATGGGGGTCAGCGGCATCGTTGCCTTCACGCCCAAGGACAAGACCGGCGTCTACGGGTATGCCTCCCAGGATTCGAGCAGCAAGGGGGTGTGGGGCGAGAGCCCGTCAGGCCATGGCGTCCACGGCGAGAGCGCCGCAGGCTGGGCCGGTTACTTCGATGGCAAGGTCTTCACCAATCGTTTCGTCGAGTTCAAGGAGATCAGCAATCCTGGCAGGCCGGGGTCGAATCGCGCCAAGGTCTTCGCCCGCGATAACGGCTCGGGCCGCACGCAACTGTGCGTTCGGTTCTCAAACGGCGTCATCCGCGTCTTAGCTACCGCGTAGGAGGAAAAAAGCCGAGGTCGCCTGCACAGCCCGATCCTCAGCGGATCAGCGGCCGTCAACGTCGTTCCGGCCCTGCAGGACTTCGCCTACTGGTGCGGACTGCGCGCCGTGGCGTCGATCACGTTCTCAGGACTCGGTTTCGATGACCGTAAGCCCGGGCTGCGTGACCTTGGTCAGCTCAGCCATGACGGCGAAGTCGCGCGATTCGAGCTCCGACAGCGAGTCGTCGGTCACCACTGACGCCCACAGGTCGCTGGCGACAAATCGCTCGTATGCGTCACGGTCCCGCCACAAGTACACGCCGCCATACATGGATCCGTCGGGCGCCTTGAAGCCAAACCTTGGCTGACGGCTGCGCTGTACGTGGCTCTCCTGCCGAGGGACCGTGCTCCGAACGTCGCGGTGGCCCGGATGCTCGGCGTGACTCCAGCAAAGGTCACGGAAGACCTTCGGGCCGCGCGTCGTGTCGGCCCGGTGTCATCGGCTCCTGGGCGGGGGATGCGCGGTGGGGAAATGTCAGCTGAGGCCGTTGCGAACTTAGACAAGCTCAGTGCGGGGTGGCCTACTGCCAAAATGGCAGCCAAGACACGGGAAGAGCGCGGACGATGAGGGACGCCAGCAAACTCGATTCGTGCTCAATCCGGCGGTTCTGAGCACGCCCCAAACGGTTTTGTAAACCGCCGGTTGTGGGTTCGATTCCCTCCGTCGGCTCCACGTTCTGAGCACGAAAATGCCACTCTCAGTCGGTGGCGATAACGCGCACAAGCGCCCGGAGCCCCTCCTGGGCAACCTGTTCGTCGTGTGCCAGTGCCACTCGCACGTCGACGCGCCGCCGTACGATTTCCGCGTACTCAATCGTGCCGGCGATCAAGAGCGCGATGCCCAGCAACCTCACCAACAGCTCCGGGTCCGGAGT
>JAPSGM010000003.1 GCA_031177555.1 Chloroflexota bacterium | reverse complement strand
TCGAGCGAGGCGGCGAGCTTCACCGTGAAGCGCAGGCCGTCATCGGGCTCGGCGAGTCCGAAGAAGACGAAGACCTTCTTGCCGACCTTCGCGACCGATTCGCCCCACGGGTGGTCCTCCCACGCGCCGGGGAGTCCGAAGGCATGGCCGCGGACCGTGGCGGCCAGGTCCTCAGCCATCGTCCCCCGCTGCGTACCATGGCCGCGGGTCGGTGCGCAGCAGCGAGTGGATGAGCACGTCCTGGTTGCGCCCCGCGTTGTAGAACGCGCCGCGGGCCGTGCCCTCCAGCGTGAATCCGCACTTCTCCGCGATGCGTCGCGACGCGGCGTTCTCCGGAACGATCACCAGCTGGATGCGGTGCTGCTTCTTGTTGTCGAGCAGGTAGTCGGTCAGCAGCTGCACCGCCTCGGTCGGGTAGCCGTGCCCCGCGAACGCCTCGCCGTACAGCTGGTAGCTGAGCTCGAAGGCGTCCCAGTAGCCGACGGGCTTGAAGCTCTCGATGTGGCCGGCCATCTCGCCCTCCGGGGTGATGATCAGCAGGAATCCCTCCTCCCGCTGCCAGAAGCCGCTGTCGCCGAACTCGGCGCGGAATCGGGACTCGGACATGACGCCCGGCGGGAAGAAGGCGCCCCGGTTGCCGATGTCGGTGTGGGCCGCCCACATGGCGTCCAGGTCGGCCTGGCGCACGGGGCGCAGGCGATGCGCTCGCCCCGCAGCATCGCCCCGTCACGGCTCACGGAAGATTCGGTCGTGCTCGCGGACATGGTCCTTCACCGCCAGCGCCACGTCGTCACCCGGGCCGGCGCTCTCCACCTGGGCATGGTCGACCTCCATCGAGTCGACGGTCTGCTCGAGGTCGGTGGTGTGGCCGAGGATGTGGATGCGCTCGCCGGTGCGCAGCGTATCGGTCAGGCTGACGGCGGCCACCGAGAGGTGGCCGAAGAAGTGGGTGACGGTCCCGATCGAGTCGGCTGGGTCGTGTCCCTCGGACATCGGTGTACTCCTTCGCAGGTACCGCCAAGCCTGCGACGCGGCCGATGGCTCGTCAAGGTATCGACCGTGCGCCTCGAGGCGTCATCGGAACATGCGCTGCTGCTTTGTCAGCGGCAGGCGTGTCTCGCGGTCCTCCTCGGCGATCACCGCGTCGACCGGGTGCAGCCGCCTGGCGACGACGTTCAGCACCTCGCCCTCCACCTGGAGGCGACCGTCGACGACCAGCAACGGATGCCGGTGCAGCACCGCCCGGTTGGCCTGGTAGATCTCCGGCCGCACCGTGACGTTGATCATCCCGGTCTCGTCCTCCAGCGCGATGAAGACGAAGTTCTTGGCCGTCATGGGGTGCTGGATGCTGACCGCCAGGCCCGCCAGCCGGATCATGGACCGATCGCGCCGGCGGGCCGCCTCGGCCACCGGGATGATGCCGCGGCCGGTGAGCCGCTCGCGGAACAGCTCGACCGCGTGGGCCGTCTGCGACAGGCCCAGCTCCCGGTAGTCGGCGGCCACCTTCTCGGCGAAGGTCATGGGCGGGAGGGAGGCGCCCAGCGCGCGCTGGGCATCATCGGTCAGGCCAAGGGCGGGACGGGCGGGGTTGGCGTCCTGCATGGTCGTGCGCAGCTGCCAGAGCAGCTCGCGGCGGGGCACATCGGTCCAGTCGAAGGCGCCGACGGCGATCAGCCGCTCCACCACCTGCTCGCCCAGGCCGATGCGCGCCACGAAGTCGCGGACGCCCGCGTATGGACCGATGGCGCGCTCGCGCTCCAGCGTCTCGCGCGCGGACTCGTCGATCCCCTTCACCTGGCGCAGGCCAAGTCGCAGGGCGAAGGTGCCGTCGGGGAGCGGGCGAGTGTCGTGCTCCCAGCTCGACGCGTTGACGTCCACGGGGAGCACTCGCACGCCGTGGCGCTTCGCGTCGTTGAGGACCACTGCGGGCGAGTAGAAGCCCATCGGCTGGTTGTTCAGCACGCCGGCGTAGTAGTGGGTCGGGAAGTAGTGGCGCAGCCAGGCGGTGTCGTAGGTGATCTTGGCGAAGGCCGCCGCGTGGGCGCGGGCGAAGCCGAACTCGGCGAAGGCGCTGCATCGGCGGAAGAGCTCGTCCGCGTCGGGCTCGGTCAGGCCGGTGCGCATGGCGCCGCCCACGAATCGGTCGCGCTCGGCCTGCATCTTCGCGTGGCTGCGGTGCGAGCCCATGGCCTTGCGGAAGATGTCGGCCTCCAGCGCCGTGTAGCCGCAGACGTCGATGGCCACCTGCATGACCTGCTCCTGGTAGAGGATCACGCCCAGGGTGTCCTCCAGGATCGGGCGGAGGGAGTCGTGAAGGTAGGTGACCGGCTCCTGGCCGGCGCGTCGCCGCAGGAAGGGATGCACCGCGTTGCCCTGCACCGGGCCGGGACGGATGATTGCCACCTGCACCACCAGGTCCTCGAAGCGCTCCGGCCGCGCCTTGGGCAGGGCCTGCATCTGGGCGCGCGACTCGATCTGGAACATGCCCACCGTGTCGGCCGCCTGGATGGCGCGGAAGACCTCCGGGTCGTCGTGGGGCAGGGCGTCCAGGTCCGGGCGGCGGCCGGTGTCGCGCTCGATGCGGTCCAGGCACTCGCTGACCACCCCCAGCGTGCGCAGGCTGAGCAGGTCGATCTTGACCAGCCCCAGCGCCTCGACGTCCTCCTTGTCGTACTGGGTCACCACCCGGCCCGGCATGGTGGCGCGCTCGATCGGCACCAGCTCGATCAGGGGGGTGCGGGTCACCAGCATCCCGCCGACGTGGATCCCCAGGTGGCGCGGGAAACCGTCGATCTCGGCGCAGAGGGTGAGCAGCCACTGCCACCGGTTGCGGGGCGCGGCGTGGGGAGTTGTGGGAGCCAGCGCGTCTTGCGAGATGTGAATGTCAGTCGCGTTAAGTGGGGAATCGGCATGGAAATCAGCTTGGCGGCCCAGATTTGACCTACTTTGGCGCGCGTCCGAGGCACTTAACGTGACCGTGGTTCGCATATCGGAAGTCGAGGCGTCGGCATCCCTCGGTAGCACGCTCGGCCGCCATCGCTCCTCGATCGGCATGCCGCTCTCCGGGTTTACGCGGACCACGGCCGGCCGCCCGCTGGAGGGTCCCGGCGTCCCGTTGTCGCGCGGCTCGGGCACGCGCAGGTCACGCGCATCCCCCACCCCGTAGCGCTTCTGCTGCCAGCCCTCATGCTTGACCGATACGACCGACTGGTCGAGCGCCCTCGGCCGTCGCGGCGGCACCCAGCCGCTCTCGCTGTACGGCCGCCCGTCGTGGTCATCGGCCGCGTCCCGGGCGCGCGCCTCGGCATCGGCCAGGTCGGGTCGCAGCGGGAGCGGCAGCGGGCCGGGATGGGCCGGCCGGGCCAGGGCCGGCCGGTTGGTGCCGTGCCACGGCGAGTCGGAGGGCTTCGCGGCGACGACCCCGCGGCCGTCGCGGCCCGGCGGAATGGCGACTCCCTCCATCGGCACCCCGATCTCGTCGAAGAGCCAGCCGAACGACCCGTCCAGCGCCAGGTCCCGGGCGACGTCCGAGGCGTCCCGCGTGTCGAGCGCCTTGGCCAGCCGGTCGACGGCATCGGGCGGGAAGCCGAGCGCCTTGGCCACCTCGCGGACGGCCGAACGGGCGCGGTAGGTGACGACCGTGCAGACCATGGCGGCGTGGTCCTCGCCGTAGCGCCGGTAGAGGTACTGGATCACCTCCTCGCGGCGGTTGACGTCGAAGTCGATGTCGATGTCCGGCAGCGCCCGCGCCTCGTTGATGAAGCGCTCGAACAGGAGCTTGTGCGCGATCGGGTCGACCTTGGTGATGCCCAGGCAGTAGGCCACGATCGAGTCGCCGGCGCTTCCCCTTCCCTGCCCGATGATGCCGCCCTTGCGGGCGAACTCCATGAGGTCCCACACGATCAGGAAGAACTCGGCCAGCCCGGTGCGCTCGATGATGTCCAGCTCGTGCGCCAGCTGCGTGACGGCCTTCTTGGTAATCGGCCGGTAACGGCGCCGTAAGCCCTCGTGTGCAAGCTGGTACAGGCATGAGAACGGCGTCTCTCCCTCGGGGACCGTGAAGCCCGGGAACCGATAGCGCTCGAAGTCCAGGTCCAGCCGGCATTCGGAACCGATGCGGCCCGCCCGCGCCATGCCGTCGGCCCAGGCCCGGCGGGAGCGCGCGTCCGGCAGTCCCTCGCCGATGGCCGCCAGCTCGGCCCCCGACTTGAGCCGATACTCGGCGTTGGGGAGGAGCAGCTCGCGTGCCTCGTCGAGGGTGGTCCCGTGGCGGATGCAGACCAGCACGTCCTGGAGCCGATGGCCGCCGGGATCGGCGTAGTGGACCTCGTTGCTGACCACGGTCGACAGGCCGGCGGCGTGGGCCAGCTCCGCCAGCTCGGCCACCAGCCAGTCGTCGTCGGGCAGCAGGTGATGCCCCAGCTCGATCGCGAAGTCGCCCTCCGGGAAACGGCTGGCCCAGCGTTCCGCGGCCGCCCGCGCGACATCGCGCTCGCCGGCGAGCAGGCGGCGGGGCACCTCGCCGTTGCGGCAGCCCGACAGGCCGATGAGGTGGCCGCGCCCCTCGTCGAGCAGCTCCTCCACGAGCGAGCGCTCGAAGACGGGAAACTGCTTCTCCCCGGCCAGGTGGCCTCGGGACGCGAGGCGCGAGAGGGCAGAGTAGCCGGCCGCGTCGCGCGCCAGCAGGACGAGGTGGTCGCCGGGGACTGGGCCGGCGTGGTGCTCCCCCGGCCAGCCGCGGCTGGCCTTCGCGCCGCGCAGCGGGTCGTTGAGCTTTCGCCCGCGACGCGCGAGGCGCAGCTCGTCCGGGTCCCGGGGAACGGCGACCTCCAGGCCCACGATCGCGGTCACCGGGGAGAGGCCGGCGTCGCGGGCGGCATCGGTCCGGGTCTGGGCGGCGGCCTTCCACAGGCGGACCGCGGCGTACAGGCCGGCGTGGTCGGTGACGGCCAGGGCCGGCATGCCGAGCCGCGCCGCGCGCCCGATCAGCTCCTCCGGGTGGCTGGCCCCGTCCAGGAAGCTGAAGTTCGAGTGGGCATGGAGCTCGGCGTAGGTGGCATCGGCCCCGGCGACCATTGGCTCATTCTAGAACATGTGTTCTAATCGCGAGGATGGCATGGCTTTGCGATCCGCACGGCACCGGGATCGGCGGTTACCCGGTGCCCCAGCAGGCCGCGCTCCGGCCGATGTGACTCACAACCAATGAGGGATCGTCCCATGAGCAACCTGTTCCGCGACTATGGGCTGGCGATCGTCCTGGCCGTGCTCTTCATCGGCAGCTGGATCGTCCAGACCCTGACGGGCTGGGTGGAGTTCGCGTCGCAGCAGCAGGCGCACGGCGAGGTGGCGCAGGTATTCGGCGACTCCGGTTACTTCTGGGAGTGGATGGCGAGGACCTTCGAGAACTGGCAGTCCGAGTTCCTGCAGCTGTTCACCATGGTGGTGCTGACCGCGTTCCTGATCCACAGGGGCAGCTCTGAATCCAAGGACTCCGAAGACGAGCTGATGCTGGAGCTGCGCGTCATCCACGGCGAGATCGAGGAGCTCAAGCGCGGAAGGGCCAGGCCATGAGCAGCGAGCTGACGAAGGAGCTCGAGCGCGAGAAGAAGGAGCTCGAAGAAGCCCTCAACGAGACGCTGGTGGACACGATCCGGCCGGCGTGGCTGCCAAATACCGTCGCATGGCTGGCCGTGGCGGTCGGCGGCTTCCTGCTCAACCTCGCGTTGCTCGTCCTGGTCACCGGCACCTGAACCAGCTGGGCGCGCGCGGCCGGGCTAGGCTTCGGCAGGGGACCGGGTCGCACGGCCGTCGACCGCGATGGCACTGGCCAGCAGCACGGCCAGCATGGCGCCCGCCGCGCACAGAATGGCGTAGCCGGCGAGCTCGACCACGAATCCGGCGGCGACCCCGGCGACCGCCGCCGTTCCCCAGATCAGCGCATCCACGGCGCCCTGCAGCCGCGCACGGTCGGCCGAGACCTCGCCCGACGCCAGCAGCGAGCTGCCGGCCACGAAGCTCATGTTCCAGCCGAAGCCCAGCAGGAAGAGGGGCAGCATCAGCCCGGTCCCGCCACCGGCCGGCGCCAGGGCGCCCAGCAGCCCGGCCGCGGCCAGCGTGGCGAAGCCGGCCATGATCGTCGGCGTCGCCCCGAAGCGCTGGGTCAGGCGCCCGGAGACGGGCGCCAGCGCGAACATCCCGAAGGTGTGGGCGCTGATCACGAAGCCGATGACCTGGTCGCCGTGCCCGGCGTGGTCCAGGTGGTAGGGCGTCATGGTCATGATCAGGACCATGACCAGCTGCCCGCTCACCAGGGCCGCCACGGCCGTCCGGCCGCGGGCGGACGCCACCAGGTCTCCCAGCATGCGGCGCACGCCGAACGCCGGCTCCGGCTTCACGCCCGGTCCGTCGCGTGGCTCCACGGCCGGCTCGACGGCCAGCTCCCCGGGCGTTCCGTCGCCGCGCTCCTCACGGGGGATGTCCCTCGCGCGCGGGCCGAAGAAGGCCACCAGGCTGGCGATCGCCAGCAGCAGCACCGCCATGCCGAATCCGCCCGCGAACCGCGGCAGGCCAAGCGCCTCGCCGGCGGTGTTGGCCGGTCCCACCAGGTTGGGACCCAGGACGGCGCCCACGGTGCTGCCCCAGACCACGATGCTGACAGCCGTCGCGCGCCCGAGCGGCGGGTAGAGGTCGGCGGCCGCGTACCGCGAGAGGTTGATGGCGGCGTTGCCGAAGCCGATGACCAGCGCGCCCACGAGCAGCAGCACGAACGACCAGGTCAGGATGGCGACCACCATCAGCGCGGCGCCCGCCACCGCGAGGGCAATGCCTGCCACGATCCCCGCGCGCCGGCCGCGGGCCGCCATCAGCGTCGAGAGCAGGACCGCCGCGAGCGCCGTGCCGGCCACCGCCGACGAAGAGGGCAGGCCGCCGGTGGCCGCCGTGCCGGTGATCGCCGGCGCGGCCACCGACGCGTTCTGGAAGGTGCCGATGTAGGCGATCCCGGTCAGCGCCGACGCGACGACGTAGGTCGCCAGCACGCTCCGCCGGGCGCGCGCGGAGGCGTCGAACCCGGGGGAGGTCACCGGCAGATGCTAGCCGCGCCGGATCGCGGCTTCGGCGATGATCCGCCAATGCAGATCGATATCCCCACCCTCCGCACGGACCGCCTCGTCCTGCGCCCGTTCGGCGAGGACGACACGGAGCCGCTGTTCGAGCTGATGCAGGACCCGGACGTGGTGCGCTACATCGGCGACCGGCGGATCCCCACACGGCAGGAGTGCTGGCGCGGGATCGCGGGCTGGATCGGCCACTGGGCGCTGCGTGGATACGGGCTGTGGGCGGTGGACGACCGCGAGAGCGGCGAGCTGGTGGGGCGCATCGGCCTCATCAACCCGGTCGACTGGCCGGGCCCGGAGATCGGCTACACCATCGGCAAGCGCTGGTGGGGCCGTGGCCTGGCCACCGAGGGCGCCCGCGCGGCGATGGACTGGGCGTTCGACACCCTCGACTTCGACGAGCTGATCAGCCTCATCGACCCGGCCAACAGCGCCTCCATCGGGGTGGCCACGAAGCTGGGCGAGTCCCTCAAGGGCGAGACCGCGCTGTGGGGCCACCGGGTGCTGGTGTACGCCATCACCCGGAAGACATGGGCCGATGCGCGCGTGGAACGCGCGACAGGGTCGGCGTAGTCGCGCCTCAGCCGGCGAGCGACTCCAGGACGGGGAGGTGTTCGGTGGTCCCGTGGGGGGCCAGCGGGATGACCGCCACGTGGTCGGCGCCGGCCGCCACCAACTCGCCGATCCGGGCGTGGAGCGCCTCGGCGTCGCCGCGGGCGACCATGGCGTCGACCAACGCGTCGCTGCCCGGCTTCTCCCAGTCCTCGGCTCCGAAGCCCTGCGCCTCCCAGCCAGCCTGGTAGGCGGGCGTGCGCAGGTAAGGCGCCAGGTAGGCGCGCGCGGCGGCACGGGCGGGATCGGCATTGGTCTCCAGGACGGCCGGCATGCTGACCGCCAGGAGAGGCCGTCGGTCGGTCGCTGCTGAATCGAGCACGGAGCGCATCCATGCCACCCGCTCGGGCGTGACCAGGTACGGGAAGGCGCCGTCGGCCTCGGTGGCGGCCAGGGTCAGCATGCGCTCGCGCAGGGCGGCGAGCAGGACCGGCGGCTCGACCCAGCCCTCCGGCATCGGGCCCTTGTAGACCGCCGACCGGTAGGCGGCCAGGAACTCGCGCATGCGGGTGAGCGGGCGCTCGAAGGTGTGGCCTCGCAGCCGCTCGGCGAGATGCGGATGCGACACGCCCAGCCCGAGCGCGAAGCGACCGGCGGTGGCCTCCTGCAGGGTGAGCGCCGCCATCCGGGTGGTCTGCGCGTCGTGACCCCAGATCGACACGATGCTGGTGCCCAGGCGCAGCGACACCGTCTCGCCGGCCAGAAGGCCGAGCAGCGTGAACGGCTCGCGTCCGACCGTCTCGGGCACCCACAGCGTGCCGAAGCCAAGCTCGTCCACGCGGCGAGCGTAAGCCCGCGCGTCGTCGACCGACAATGAGTCGAGATGGCCCCAGGCGCCCAGGCTGCCGAGGTCGGCGCCGTCGGTCGGTCCGGTCATGGCCCGATGCTATCCATTCGCCAGCCGGTAGCGCAGGTACAGCTCGTCGCCGTGCCTATGCGCGCTGACCAGCCGCGCCTCCACCGGGGCGATCTCGGCCTGGACGATCATCGGCAGCGCGTCGTTGGCCAGCAGCCGGGGGCCGATGGTCCACATCAGCTCGTCCAGCAGCCCGGCGGCCAGGAAGGCGCCGTTGAGGGTCGGGCCGCCCTCGAGCAGCAGCGACCCGACGCCCTCGGCGGCGAGCCGCTCCAGCAGCCAGGCCGGCTCCGGATCCTCGGTCGGCGCGACCCACGTCTCCACCCCGGGAAGCGGCCGGTCCGCCGCGTGCGGGCTGGTGCTGCCTACCGCCACGACCCGGCGCTGCTCGGCGTATCCGAACCAGCGTCGCTCGGTCGGGAGCGGCCGTGCCCCGGCGACCACCACGGCCAGGGGCTGTGCCGCGCGTCCGGTGGTGACGCGCCGAGCGGCCAGATCGTCGGACAGCCGGGAGTAGAAGTCCTCGGCCATCAGCGTCCCGGAGCCGCTGCCCACCGCGTCGAACGCCGCCCGGTAAAGCTGCATCAGGCGTCGGTCGACGCGGCTGCCGAGGCCCTCGGCCGTGCCTGCCAGCTGGGCGCGGCCGTCGACGCTGGTGACCATGTTGGTGGCGACCCACGGGCGCCCGTCCCTGGGCGCCGGCGCCAGGTCGGCGAACGCGGCGTCCAGCTCGATCCCCTGCGCGGGATCGGGCCAGAGGCGGTCGACGCGGGGAGCGGCGGTCGGGCCGGGACGGGCGGTCGCGCCGGGAGCGGCGCCATCGGCCTCGGACATGCCGGCCATCATGGCAGGCCGCTCGCCGCCCGGCAGGCCGCGCCGTCCGGGGTGGGCAGGCGGGGCGCCGTGCCCGTCAGCAGGCGGCGCGGGCCGGCTCAGCCGGCGGCGCGGTACTCTTCGAGCGAGGCGACTTCCTCGGTGGACACCAGGACGTGCACCTCGGACGGCGTCAGGCTGGTGACGAGGTCGGCGGGGATGACGCGCACCGGCCCGCCGTTCGACGGGTCGATGGCGATGCCGTGGAAGATGCCCTCGCTCTCCGTGCCCAGCATTGCGTCCACCTTTCCGAGCTTCACGCCCTCGCGACCGACCACGTCGGTGCCCGGCTGGACGTAACCCCAGGCCACCGGGTCGTCCGGCCCGGGAAGGTCCAGGTCGGCGGCCTCCGGCTCGCCTTCCGTGCCGGTGTTCCCGGCCGTGTCGCCTGGCGGCAGCGTGCGCTGGTCCGGGTCGACGCCTCCCTTGGTGCCGGGATCGTCGATAGCCCCCGGCTGCCGGTCGAAATCGGTCATGGAGCGATTGAGGGCTTGCACGTGGGGTGCCACGCGGGAGGCTGCGTCGAACGCGGGTCAGAGGACGAAGGGCGGCGCAAACCCGATGAAGCGGTCGAAGCGACCGAATGGCCGGCTGCTGAGCAGGAACGTGAAGAACGGATCGATGCGGAAGCCGCGCTCCAGGAGGTGGCGCATGGCCACCTCGTTCAGCATGGGAACCTCGAAGCCAATCTCCCTGCGGCCCAGCGCCGCCCCACGAACCTCCACGTGCGCCAGGATCGCCGCCTGCTCGGCCGGCTCCAGGGCGGCCACCGGCCCCAGGCCGCGCTCGCCCACGAAGGCATAGCCGATGTCACGGCCGTCGCGCCGATAGAGCCAGCCCTCGCGGTCGCCGAGCAGCCAAACGAAGCCGTCATGGCCACGGTCGAACTCGAGGACCTCCGCCTCGATGCGGCGCAGCGCTGGAATGTCATGGGCGCCGGCGCGCACGGCTTCCACATCAGGGTCGGCGGCGGCGTCGGGCGAGGGGGGTCCCTCGAGCGCTGCGATCGGGAAGCGGGCGAACGTCCCGGCGGCGTGGTACCGCCGCAGGGCTCGCACGTCGGTGGTGGCGATGATGACCCGAACCTCGCCGCGGCCAGGCGGAAAGGCGAGCTCCAGCAGCCGCTTCCCGATGCCGGCGGACTGGCGGTCCGGGTGGACGAAGAACTCGGACAGCTCGAAGAGGCCGCCGCGCTCGACAGAGCGCGCGTAGCCCGCCAGCTCGCCGTCGGCGCCTTCGACCACCCACCACTCGGCCGCCTGCTTGGCGAGGTGGTCGTACATCGGCTGCAGCCGCGGCCACAGCTCCTCCGGATCGGGCCGCCACGGCGCGCCCTGGCGCGCGGTGAGGTCGCCGACTGCCGGCAGGAAGACGTCGAAGCAGGCACGGCTGTCGGCGGTCGTGGCACGTCGGAAGCTCAGCCGGGGATCGGTCACGGCGGCCGGAGCGTAGCAGGCGGGCGATATGCTCGGGCCATGAGCCGGCGGCTGGCGACCCTGGGCGCGATCCTGGTCGTCTCCGCGGCCGCGCTGCTCGTCCTCGCGCTCAGCGCCGGTGAGGCCTTCGTCGGCCTGGCGGTCGGCGGCGCCCCCTGCGACGACCGTCCTGCCGCCCCCGCCCGGCACGCACCGTTGCCGACCGCCTGGACCCGCGCAGCGGCACCGCCTGAAGCGGCTCCAGAGACGTCGATCTGGGGCGCAGCCTGGGTCCGCGATCGCTGGATCGCCGTGGGCTTCGATGCCGGCGACTCGGATGCGGCGTCCGGCGTGGCGTGGTCATCGGTTGACGGGACGACTTGGTCCGCCACGACGCCGTTCGGGGCCGACAGCTCGGCCGCCGCAGTCATTCCCGTCGGGTCGGGCGCGGTCGCGGTCGGCCGCTACCGAAGCGATGCCGCCGCCTGGCATCGGGCGCGGGACACGTGGCAGGTGGCGCTGCTGGCGTCGCGGCCGGGGCCGTTCGCGAGCGAGGCCTTCGTTCTCGACGGCGACTGCGGGCGCCTGGTCGCGGCGGGGCCGGAGGGCGACGACCTGGCCCCCGTGACGTGGACCAGCACCGATGCCCTCGCTTGGCAACGAAACGAGCTGCGGCGAGCCGACGTGAGCTCGCACGCGTTCGGCGTGGCGGTGACGCACGAGGCGCAGGTCATCGTGGGCGCGGGCGTTCGCTCCGACGGCGGCGTCGGCGCCATGGCCTGGCACGCCACCGACGGCGGCGACTGGCGCGCCGTCGACCTGCCCGGCCCCGCGGCGCTGGCTTCCGACGTGGCGGCCACGGCGAACGGCTTCGTGGCGGTGGGCTGGTCATCGGATCCGGCGGAGGCGGTCCTCTGGCGCTCGCCGGACGGCCTGGCATGGGAGGTCCGGGACGCCGACGCCGCCTTCGCGGCCGCGCCCCGACGGCTGGAGCTCACCTCCGTCGAGGCCTGGGGGGACGGATTCGTGGTGGCGGGACTGCGCCGCAGCGCGGATGGGACCAGGTCACGCGGCCTGGTGTGGGTGGCACGCGACGGCGAGGTCCTGCAGCCCATCCCCGCCCCGGCCGAGGCGACCCTGATCGACGAGGTGGTGGTGGGCGCGGAAGGCATGGTCCTGATCGGCCGCTTCAGGGACTCGGAGGAGGGGATGGGCTCGCCCGGCACCATCTGGGTCGGTCGCTGACCGAGGGTCAGTCGAAGATTCGCTCCAGGTGCCAGGTGCCGCGCAGCTCGTCCAGGTAGACGGTGCACAGCAAGCCGTCACGGGTCACGAGCTTGAAGTAGGCGCGCGCCAGCGGGGTGCGCCACCAGTCGTCGTCCACGCGCCAGCGGTTGCAGATCCCGACCTCGCCGTGGGTCACCCCGTCCAGGCGGAGGCGGAGCGGCGTGCCGTCGGCATCGGTCTCGACCTGGACCAGGGGATGGCCGGCGACCAGGCGCGTCATGGCCCGATGTCCACCAGGCGCGACCGCTGCTCGGCCAGCGACGCGGTCGGGCGGGAGAGCTCGGCCCGCCACAGGCGGCCCTCCCCGAAGCGCGCGGCCAGCCGTTCCAGCGACCAGCGCAGCTCCTCCCAGCGCCCGGCCTGCGCCTCGAAGGCGGGCAGCTGGCGCGACGCCGGGTCGCTCAGCCGGTCCAGGGCGAGCAGGAGCGCCACGACCCGTGGCTCCTCCTCCATGCGCCGGTTCCTGGCCGCAGCCTCCAACCGCCCGATGAGCAGGCGCGCGATCCAGTCCGGCTCCAGGACCGGCGCCGGGAAGGCCAGGCTCGCCTGCAGCCGTGGCGCGTCCTCCAGCAGCAGCGCCAGGCGGGCACGGCCGGGGGCGAGATGCCGGCCACGCAGGACGTCGCACAGCTCCGCGCAGGCGCGGCGTAGCGCCAGGGCCGTTGCGCCGACTCCCTCGACCGGCGGCTCGAACGGCACGCGACTGACGACCCGTTCCGGGCGACGGCGCGGCACGAGTGGGCGCGGGTCGTGGCCGCGGGCCAGGGCCTGGAGCCGCTCCCCGGCCGGCCCGAACTGGGCTCCCACCGCCGAGCGCGGGAGGGCGGCGAGCTGCCCCATGCCGGTCAGCCCGAACAGCGCGAAGCGCTGCCGCGTGGCGGGATCGGCCGGCAGCAGGTCCACGGGCAGCCGCGCCAGCTCGTCGCGCCGCAGATCGCGGAAGGCGGCCGGGGCGCCGGGGCGTCCCGGGCGCGCCAGCCGCGCGGCCAGCACGGCCAGCCAGCGGTTCTCTCCCACCCCGCAGCGCACCTCCAGCGGCGCGATCCCACGGGCCTGCGCCACCGCC
Source organism: Chloroflexota bacterium (assembly GCA_031177555.1). Taxonomy (GTDB): domain Bacteria; phylum Chloroflexota; class Limnocylindria; order QHBO01; family QHBO01; genus JAPSGM01. Next base: position 7,461 of record JAPSGM010000003.1, on the reverse strand, counting down.
CGCGCCGCGATCCGTCGCTCCTCGCCGAGGAGCGGCCCGAGGCCGGTGATGTCGACCAGGGCCACCCCGGTGTCCACCGCCTCGATCCTCGGGGAGAGGTCGTCCAGGCGGTCGAGCATCGGCTCGAACGGCGCAGCGTCCGCCTCCGGAGCGCGCAACTCGGGCCAGATCATGGCGAGCAGCCGCGTCATGGCTTCACGCGCCGACGACCCGCAGGGCGGGCCGCTCCTCGACGCGCCCCACGACCGGCGCCGGCGTGGCGGCGGCGCGCAGCAGCGGGTCGGTGCGACGTCCCTCGGCGAAGTACAGGTCGATCTCCGCGCGGCCGCCGGCGAGCGCCCAGCGATGCCGGTCCACGCTGGCCTCGACCCGCTGCCCGACCAGGTCCCGGCCCACCGCCAGCCAGCCGCGGCGCCGCAGCCGGACGCGCACGCCCGCCGCCTCGCGGCCGGCGGCGCCGGTCAGCAGCAGCGTCACGCCGCCGGAGCGGACGAGGAGGCGCGCCAGGCGGTCGAGGCCGCGCGCCGCACCCGCGCCGGCGAGGTCCAGCACCATGGCGTCGATGCGCCCATCGCGCGCCAGCCAGGCGGCCAGCTCCACCGCTTCGGCGGCATCGGCCGGGCGGACGACCAGCAGCCACTCCAGGCTCACGCCCAGCCGGGAAGCGGTCGCTGGGTCGAGGCTGTGCCCCGGATCCAGGTAGGCCACCACGCCGCCGGCCGCCTGCGCGGCGGCCATCGAGCCCAGCGCCAGGGTGGTGGCCCCGGCGCCGGCCGGGGCGTCCAGGTGCACGAGGGCGCCACGCGGCCAGCCGTCGGTGCGCAGCGCCTCGTCGAGCGCGGGCTGGCCGGTGGGAAGGGCGCCGCGCGGCGCCATCGGTCCCGGGAGGGCACCCCGGCGCAGGCCGTGGTGGGGCAGCGATTCGAGGACCTCGGGGAGGGGCTGGACGACCGTCATGGTCCGTCCCATGTTAGAACAAACGTTCTAGCCTGGGAAGGGCCAGGCGCCCTGCTATACTCGGCCGCGGCCCATCGGCGCACCGATCGGGCGCCCCGTGGGGATGTAGCTCAGCTGGGAGAGCACTGCGTTCGCATCGCAGGGGTCAGGGGTTCGAGTCCCCTCATCTCCACCAGATTTCCGAGGCAATGAAAACGCCCGGTCGAAAGACCGGGCGTTCGTCGTGTCGGGGACGTCCTAGGCGGACTGCACCCGAACGGCGCGGTCGCCCTTGGGACCGGCCTCGACGTCGAAGCTGACCGACTCGCCGCCGGTCAGGCGATCGAAGTCCATCGAGCTCGCCAGCCCGTCCTTGTGGAAGAAGTATTCCTTCCCGTCAGGCGCGCTGATGAAGCCGAAGCCGCGCTCCGAGATGACCTTCTTGATCGTTCCAGTAGTCACTTGGTGAACCTCTTGCTCTTCTCGAACCCAATATTCGGCGCGGGGCCGGTCCGAGAAGAACCATCGACCAAGCGAAGACCACCGGAAGGTCCGGGGGATGCCTCATGATACCACGCTTCGGCGGTCCGACCCCGGCGCGGCGCGCCTAGTGCAGGATCTGGGCGAGGAACCGCTTCGTCCGCTCGTGCTCCGGCGCCTCGAAGATCTGCGCGGGCGGGCCCTCCTCCACGATCTGCCCGTGGTCGAAGAAGGCCATCCGGTTGGCCACCGCCCGGGCGAAGCCCATCTCGTGGGTGACGCAGAGCATGGTGATGCCGGTGCCGGCCAGCTCGCGCATCACCTCCAGCACCTCGTTGATCATCTCCGGGTCGAGCGCCGAGGTCGGCTCGTCGAAGAGCATGATCTTGGGCTGCATGGCCAGCGCGCGGGCGATGGCCACGCGCTGCTGCTGGCCGCCGGACAGCTGCGCCGGGTACTTGTGCGCCTGCTCAGGGATCCCAACCCGGATGAGCAGCTCCATGGCAGCCTGCTCGGCCCGGTCGCGCGACCAGCGGCGCACGCGGACCGGCGCCAGCGTCACGTTCTGCAGCGCGGTCAGGTGCGGGAACAGGTTGAACGACTGGAAGACCATCCCGATCTCGCTGCGCACCGCCGCGATGTTGCGGATGTCGTTGGTCAGCTCGATGCCGTCGACGAAGATCTCGCCCTGCTGATGCTCCTCCAGGCGGTTGATGGTGCGGATGAAGGTCGACTTGCCCGATCCCGATGCGCCGAAGATCACCACCACCTCGCCCGCCTGGACGGTCAGGTCGATCCCGCGCAGCACGTGCAGGCTGCCGAACCACTTGTGAACGTCCCGGGCCACGATGATGCCCCGCTCCGCCTCGGGAACGTCGGGTGCAGGCCGTTCGGCGTTCATGGCGTCTCTCCCTTCGGTCATCGGCTGCCCAGGCCCATGGTGCGCTCCAGGCGGTAGCTCGCCTGCGACATGGCATAGCAGAGCACGAAGAAGGCGGCGGCGATGAAGACGTAGACCTCCAGGTGCGCCCCAAGCGACTGGGGTTGCGCCAGGATGGCCCGACCGATGCCCAGCAGCTCCAGCAGGCCGACGATGGTGACCAGGGTCGTGTCCTTCAGCAGGCTGATGAAGAGACCCACGTTGGCCGGGATCACCGAACGCAGCGCCTGCGGAAGGACCACGAACAGGTTGGTCGCGAGGCTGCCCAGGCCGAGGGCGTGGGCCGCCTCGTACTGGCCCATGGGGATGGCCTGCAGGCCGCCGCGAACGTTCTCGGCGACGTACGCGGCCGAGAACAGCGTGATGCCACCCATGGCGCGCGCCACGCGGTCGATGCGGAATTCCCCGGGAAGCAGCAGCGGCAGCATGATGTCGGCCATGAACAGGATCGTCACCAGCGGCACGCCGCGGATGATCTCGATGTAGGCGGTGCTCAGCACGCGCACGGCGGGCAGCCCGCTGCGCCGGCCAAGGGCCAGCAGCACGCCCAGCGGGAAGGACAGCACGATGCCCACGGCGGCCAGCAGCACGGTGAGCAGCAGGCCACCCCACAAGGTCGAGCGGACCTCCGGCAGGGGGCCGAAGCCGCTGACCAGGACGAAGGTCAGCGGGATGGTGAGGAGCCACCCGATCATCAACCAGCGGCGCGGCGGGCCCAGCAGCCGTCCGGCCACGAACGCAGCCCACACGCCCGCCGCGTTGCCCAGCAGGCCGAGGACCAATGACGTGGTCGGCGGAATCAGTGTCCCCAGCGGCGACGGGACGATCAGCAGCGCGAGCAGCAGCTGCAGCGCGGAGGTGGACACGGCCAGCGTCCGGGTGGTCGATCCGAACACGGCTGCCGAGAGCCCGGTCATGACCGAGAGGACGGCCAGGTTCAGCCACAGGCGCCACGCCTCGGTGGCGGGATACTGTCCCACCAGGAAGAGGCGCAGGTTGTTGCCGACCACCTCCCAGCGCGCCTCGCCGATGGCCCAGCCGCCGACGTTGACGGCGAGCCAGATGAGCAGGCCGCCGATCAGGCCGGTCGTGAGCGAGCTGGCAATGCTCGAGAACAGGTTCCGCCGCATCCACTCCAGCGGGGTGACGGCTGTCGACGGCGGTGCCATGGTCTCGATGCTCATCCGGCGGTCACCGCTCGAGCACCTGGACGCGACGGTTGTAGGCGTTCATGAGCAGCGATGTGACGAGGCTGATCGCCAGGTAGGTGCCCATGATCAGCACGATGACCGGCACCGGCTGGCCGGTCTGGTTTGACATCGTGACCCCCACCTTGAACAGGTCGGGATAGCCGACCGCGATGGCCAGGCTCGAGTTCTTCACCAGGTTGAGGTACTGGCTCGTGAGCGGCGGGACGATGATCCGCAGCGCCTGCGGAAAGACCACCAGGCGCAGCGTGTCGCCCTCGGACAGGCCGAGGGCCCTGGCCGCCTCGACCTGCCCGCGGCGCACCGACTGGATCCCGCCGCGCACCACCTCGGCGATGAAGGCGGCGGTGTAGATCACCAGGCCGATCAGGATGGCGGTGAAGGGCGTCGACATCGACATGCCGCCACTGAAGTTGAAGCGCCCCAGCTCCGGGACCTGCAGGGTCAGGGGCGCCGCGCCGAAGGCGAACCACCCCACCACGGCAGCGCCGAGCGCACCGGCGAGCCCGATCCGCCCCCATGGCGGGGTGCGCCGTCCGGTCGCCTTCCTCCGCGCCGAGGTCACGCGGCCCAACAGGGCCAGCGCCAGCGCCATGGCGACGAGCGCGACCCAGGGGCCGAAGGCCGGCGATGCCTGGGGCGCCGGCAGAAACAAACCGCGCTGGCTGAGGTAGACCGACCCCGGCAGGGCGATGCTGTCGGCGACCGGTGGGAGCTGCAGCAGGACGGCGAAGTAGAGGAAAAACAGCTGCACCAGCAGCGGCGTGTTGCGCATGACCTCGATGTAGGTCCCGGTCACGCGCTTTACCAGCCAGTTGTCCGACAGGCGGGCGACCCCCACCACCACGCCCAGGACCGTCGCCAGGAGGATGCCCAGCACGCCCACGAACAGGGTGTTCAGCAACCCCACCAGGTAGGCCTGGCCGTACGTGTCGTTCGCCTCGTAGGGCATGGGACTGTCCGGGATCGCGAAACCTGCCCGGTTGTCCAGGAATCCGAACCCGAACGCCAGGCCGCGCTCGGACATGGCGGTGACCAGGTTGCCGCCGAGCCAGGCGAGCGCCGCCGCCACCGCGGCGACGGCGGCCACCTGCGCCACGACACGCAGGATGCGGACGTCGCGCCACGGCGGCACCGAGGCGTGCCGATGGTCGACGCCCGGGGCGGCGGTCATCGCTCGCCGATCAGGAAGCGATCACCAGGCGCGAGAGCGGCCAGGGCCGCTCCCGCGCGTGGTCGCTAGGAACGGTATGGAGGCGCGTACAGGAGGCCGCCGTCGGTCCAGAGGCTGTTGAGGCCGCGTTCCAGCTCGAACGGCGTGCCGGGGCCGAGGTTTCGGTCGTAGATCTCGCCATAGTTACCGACGGCCGAGATGACGTCGACGACCCAGTCCGCCTCGAGCCCGAGGCCCAGGTCGCCCTCGCCGCCGAGCAGCCTGGCGATCACCGGATCCTCGCTGCCGACCATGTCCTGCACGTTGCTCGACGTGATGCCGGACTCCTCGGCCTGGAAGGTGGCAAACACGACCCACTTCACGACGTTGAACCACTGGTCGTCGCCAAGCGGGGCGACCGGGCCGAGCGGCTCCTTCGAGAGCACCTCGTCCAGGATGACGTGGTCGTCGGGGTTGGCCAGGGTCGTCCGCGTGGCCACCAGCTGCGAGCGGTCGCTGGTCACCGCGTCGCACGTACCCTCGTCGTACGCGGGGTAGGTCTGCTCGATCTCGGAGAAGGTCTCCGTTTCGAAGGGGATGCCGCGCGCGTCGAACACGTCGGCCAGGTTGAGCTCGGTGGTCGTGCCGGTCTGGACGCAGATGGTGGCGTCGGCCAAATCCTCCAGGCTGGCGATGCCATCGGCCGCGCGGACCATGACCCCCTGCCCGTCGTAGAACGTGGTCGGGGCGAAGAGGCCCCACGACGTGTCGCGCGCCACCGTCCAGGTCGTGTTCCGGATCAGCACGTCGACCTCGCCGGTCTGGATCGCAGGCCCGCGGGTGTCGGTGGTCAGGTTGCGGAACTCGACAGCCTCGGGATCGCCCAGGACCGCCGCCGCCACGGCGCGGCAGAAGTCCGCGTCGAAGCCGCTCATCTCGTTGGTCGCCTGGTCCAGGAAGCTGAAGCCCGGCAGGGCGCCGTTCACCCCACAGATCAGCTGCCCACGCTCACGGACGAGATCCAGCCTGCCGCCTTCCGCCCCGGGACTGCCGGCCGGCTGCGAGGGCGCGGTCTCGCCGCACGCGGCGACCACCAGCGCGAGGACGGTGATGCCTACCACGGGCATGAGGTTGCTGCGCATGGCCCCTTCCTCCAACTCCGTTCTGGTGGGAGCATCCTAGCGGCGCCGGCTCGCGGCGACCACCGTTTCCGAGAACCGACCGGCGATGGCCGCGCCCGCCGATGGCCGCGCCCGGCGTGGCTGCTCAGAACGGCAGGCCGGGCCCGTCCTCGGTCACCTGGTCCGCCGGGGGAGCCTGGACCTCGACCGGCTCGTTGAAGGCGGACAGCGTCAGCGTCAGCGTCAGCTCGCCAACCCCCTCGGCCGCGACCTCGGTGCTTACCTCGGTCAGCCACAGCTCCTCGCGGTCGAAGAGGAGGTCGAGCACCAGCTCCTCGCCGATGAGCTCGCCGGGGTCCACCTCGGCACCCTCCGCGGCGCCGGCGATGACGTCCCCCGGAATGGTGAGGCGCACCGCGTAGCAGGTCCGGTCGCCGCAGTCGGTGTCGTCCAGCTTCTCGGCCACGACGCCCTCCTCGTCCAGGAAGGATCGGACCTGCTCGAGCTGCTCGGTGGGGTCCATGGCCCCAGCCACCGGATCGTCCTCGGATGCCTCCGTCCTGGACCACAGCTCGCCGGTCATCGAGGTCTTGGCGTAGATCTCGCGGTCGATCAGGATCACCTCGCCGGTCAGGCCGAGCATCGGCGGGACGGCGAACGTCAGGTGCGCCTGCTCGGTCTCCATGTCGATGTCACCCTCCAGGCGGGTGCCGCTCAGGTTCATCTCGCCGCCCAAGTCGGGAATCGAGGCAGTGCCATCCATCGCCAGCAGGATGTGGGCGCTGGTCAGCGCGACGGTGGCCTCCAGGCCCTGGGTGACGATCTCGTTGGGATCGGTGATCGCCGGATCCGCGCTGCCGCAGGCGGCGAGCAGCAGGGTGGCGGCCGCCAGCGCGGGCGCGATTCTTCGTAGCACTCGGGAAGACCTCCAGGATTGCGTGGCGCGGGCTCGGTCCCGGCGGGCAGACGGCCGGGGCGCCGGCGACAGCATACGCCATCGCAGCCGCGGCCCCGAATCGGCCGGATGGGCTAGGGTTGGGACCGATGCGGACCGTCAGCGCCTCCGCCGACATCCCGGCACCGCCATCGGACGTCTTTGCGTTCCTGGCGGACCTCGAGAACCTGCCGCGCTGGATGAGCGGCATCGTCATGGCCGAGCTGACGACGCCCGGCCCGATCGGCGTCGGCTCGCGGGCGCATGTCGTGCGCGACCTGCTGGGGCAGCGCATCGAGGTGGACATCACCGTGGTGGACTACGAGCCGGGCCGGCGAGTCCACCTCGAGAGCGCGGCGAGCGGGATCGGCGTCCAGGCCAGGCTCGACCTCGAGCCCGGCGCGGGGGGAACGGCGCTCACCTTCGCGATGGACATCCGCGCGCAGAGCGTCTTCATGGCGCCCATCGAGGGCATCGTCGCCGGCGCCGCGCAGCAGGACCTGAATGTCAGCCTCGAGCGGGTCCGTGGCCACTTCGCCGAGCCGGCCTAGCGGGCGCGGTACCCTGCGCCGGCTGCTATACTCCGCCCGACGCGATGACGCGGGAGCAGTACGCGCTGCCCATCGTCGAAAAGCGAGCCGGAGATGGTGAGAGTCGGCGACGAAAGGGACGCGGAACTCGCCCGTCGA
>JAPSGM010000224.1 GCA_031177555.1 Chloroflexota bacterium | reverse complement strand
GATGTGGTCCTCGGCGCGCGATGCCGGCGCCTGCCCCTGGGACGCGGCGTGCTGATACTGGCCCAGCCCACGACCGAGGGCTACGCAGCCGCATGCCTGGCGCGCTTCGGCGAGGGCCCCATCGCCCTCGCCCTGGACGGCACGAGCCAGGTGGGCACGCAGGTCCAGGACAACCCCGTCAGCCGCGGCCCGGCGGCGTGGGTGCGCATCGGGCCGCGAACCGCACCCTATCTGCTCTTCCTGCCCGCCCGATGACGCCGGAGGAGCACCGCGAGAGCGTGCTTCGCTGGCGCGCCGCGCGCGACGCGCGCCTGCGCGATCCGGACGGCTGGCTGACCCTGGTCGGCCTGCACTGGCTGGTTCCCGGCGAGAACCGCTTCGGCTCGGACCCGGGCAACGACCTGGTGCTGCGGGCGAAGGACGTGCCGCCCCTCGTCGGCTCGCTGGTCCTGGAGGGCCGCGCCGTGCGCCTGCGCCGCGACGGCGAGGCGGACGTCCCGATGGCCTCCGACGTGAGCGGCGCGCCGACCGTGCTCGACCTCGGGACGCTGCGCATGTACATCGTCGAGCGCGGCGACCGCTTCGGCCTGCGCGTCCGTGACCACGCGTCGCCGGCGCTGCAGACCTTCGCCGGGATGGAGCACTTCGAGGTCGATCCCGACTGGCGGCTGGTCGGGCGGCTGGAGCCGGCGGCGCTGGACGCGACGCTCGAGATCATGGATGTGATGGGGGTCCTAACTCGCGAACCGACCCCCGGAACGGTCGTGTTCGAGCGAGATGGGCGGGAGTGGGGGCTGGGCGCGCTGCCCGGTGGTGACGACGGGTCGCTGTGGCTTGTCTTCGCCGATGCCACCAGCGGCAGCTCGACCTACGGCGGCGGCCGCTTCGTGTACACCGAGCCGGTGGCCGGAGGCGGCAGCGTGGTCGTGGACTTTAATCTCGCCTACAACCCGCCCTGCGTCTTCACGCCGTACGCCACCTGCCCGCTGCCACCGGCGCAGAACCGCCTGCCGCTGGCCATCGAGGCCGGGGAGCGCAGCTACCACGCACCCGTCTGGCACCCGTCCGGCTAGCCCTCGCCGCGCAGCTCCTCCAGGTCCAGCTCGCGCTCCACGCGTCGCAGCGCCTCCTCGCCAATATGGCCGCGATCGCGCATGTCGATCACCGCCACCCGCTGCGCGTCGATCACGGCTTGCCGGATGGCCGCGTGCTCGATCCACTCCTGGTCGTGCGGCGTCTCGTGCGCCTGCGCGTCGTGGTCGTGGTCAAGGTGCACGGTCATGTGCTCGAAGCGGGCGCGCAGCTGGTCGATCAGCTCGCGATGGGTGGGCCACTCGCCATCCAGCGACCCGAGCCGCTCGATGGCCGCCGCCACGGCGCCCTCCCGCGCGTGGATCTCCTCGTGCTCGACCGAGCCGTCGTCGCCGATGCCCAGCCGGCGGATGAGCAACGGCAGGGTCAGCCCCTGGCCGACCAGCGTGGTCAGGATCACCGCGAACGTCAGGAACAGCAGCAGGTCGCGCCCCGGGAAGGGAGCTCCTCCCTCCACAGTGAGCGGCAGGGCCATGGCGGCGGCCAGCGAGACGACGCCGCGCATCCCGGCCCAGCCCACGATCAGCACGGCCTGCGGCGAGGGCGCCGCCTCCCGTGTCCGCACCCTCGCCGATAGCCAGCGCGGCAGGTAGGTGCCCGGGAAGACCCACGCCAGCCGCACGACGACCACCGTCAGGCTGACCGCCACGGCCAGGATCAAGAGCTCCACCGCGCTGCGGTCGGCCCGCAGCGAGCCCATGATGGTCGGCAGCTGGAGGCCGATGAGCACGAAGACGAGCCCGTTGATCACGAAGATCGTCATCTGCCACACGCCGGAGCCCAGCACCCGCGTGTCCGAGCTCATCACCCGCGGCGCGGCCCGCCCCACCAGCAGACCGGCGCTCACCACCGACAGGACGCCGGACACGTGGACCGCCTCGGCCGGGATCCAGGCGGCGAATGGCGCCAGCAGCGACACGAGCACCTCGACCGGCGGATCGTCGAGGCGGGCCAGGAGCCGGATCACGATCCAGCCGATGGCCAGGCCGATGGCCACGCCGCCCACGCTCACCAGCACGAAGCTGCCCGCCGCCTCGGCCAGCGAGAACGCGCCGGTCGCGGCCGCCGCCACGGTGAGCCGCAGCGCGACCAGCGCCGTGGCGTCGTTCACCAGGCTCTCGCCCTCCAGGATGCTCACCACGCGGCGCGGCAGGCCCAGGCGCCGCGCGATGGAGGTCGCCGCCACCGCATCGGGCGGGGAGACGATGGCGCCCAGCGCGAAGGCCGGCGCCCAGCCGATCTCGGGCACCAGGGCATGCACCACTAGGCCCACCGCGATCGTTGTGGCCAGCACCAGGCCGATGGCCAGCAGCGCGATCGGCCGGGCGTGCATCTGCAGCTCGCGTGGCGACATTAGGTAGGCGGCCGAGAACAGGATCGGCGGCAGCACCGCCAGGAACACGATGTCGGGCGGCAGCACCACGCGCGGCAGGCCGGGGATGAGCCCCAGCACCAGCCCGCCGACGGTCATCACGATGGGGTAGGGCACCCCCAGCCAGCGGGCGACGACGGTCAGTGCCGCCACGACCCCCAGCAGGATCAGGACGGTCTCGACCTCGGTCACGCCGCAAGGCTACCGGCTGCGTCTAGACTGTTCGCCGATGAGCATCGAGCCGGCGGCCGTCCCACGGCCCGACCTCGGCCCGCCTTCGCCCGGGCCGTCCCCGGACCGATTCCTGTCGTCCACGATCCGCGACATGCCGCCATCGGGCATCCGCCGCTTCTTCGACATGCTGGCCGAGATGCGCGACGTGATCAGCCTGACCATCGGGGAGCCGGACTTCACGACGCCCGAGCCCATCACCCGCGCCGCGATCGACAGCCTGGAGGCGGGGGAGACGCACTACACCGCCAACGGCGGGATGATCGAGCTGCGCCAGCTCATCGCCGATGACCTGCGCGGGCGCCACGGCCTGGACTACGACCCGCGCACGGAGCTGGTCATCACCGTCGGCGCCTCGGAGGCCCTGGATGCCACGCTGCGCGCCGTCGTCAATCCCGGCGACGAGGTGATCCACCACGAGCCGTGCTTCGTGGCCTACGGGCCGTGCATCACGCTCGCCGGCGGCGTGCCGGTTGCCATCCCGACCACCCGGGCGACCGACTTCCGCCTCACCGCCGAGATGGTCGAGGCCGCCGTCACGCCCCGCACCCGGGCGATCTTCCTGGGTTATCCCAACAACCCGACCGGCGCGGTGCTGGACCGCGACGAGCTGGCGGCCATCGGCGCCGTGGCCGAGCGGCACGACCTGCTGGTGATCACCGACGAGATCTACGAGCAGCTCGTCTACGGGGAGCACCGGCACACGGCGTTCCCGGCGCTGCCCCGCATGAGGGAGCGCACGGTGCTCATCGGCGGATTCAGCAAGAGCTACGCGATGACCGGCTGGCGCATCGGCTACGCCGCCGCGCCGGCGGCGCTCATGGCCGGGATCGCCAAGGTCCACCAGTACGGGATCATGTGCGCCCCGACCGCCGCCCAGCACGCCGCCATAGAGGCCATCCGCTCCGGCGCGCCGTTCGTGGAGGAGATGCGCGCCGAGTACGACCGCCGCCGCCGGCTCATGACGCGGCGGCTCAACACCATGGGGCTGCTGTGCTTCGAGCCGAAGGGCGCGTTCTACTGCTTCCCGAACGTGACCGACGTGACCGGGATGGATGACGAGA
>JAPSGM010000061.1 GCA_031177555.1 Chloroflexota bacterium | reverse complement strand
AGCCGTCGCTCAGCCGGAAGTGCGAGTAGTGCCAGGGGCAGACGAGCACGTCGCCGCGCAGCTCGCCCTGCGACAGCGGCCCGCCGGCGTGCCCGCAGGTCTCCCTCAGGGCGTGGACGACGTCGCCTCGCCGCACCAGGACCAGGGCCGTGGCGCCCAGCATGGCCCCGGTCGGCTGGCCGTCGGGCAGCTCGGCCGCCGGCAGGACCGCGGTGAACTCCTTCGCGCGCTTGGCCCGCGGGAAGTCGTTGTGGTTGATCATCACGCCGTGCTTGAAGACGACGTGCCCGCCGATGAAGGCGCCCACGCTCAGGACCAGGTAGGCGACGAGCAGCATCCAGAAGCCGGCGTCGTGGCCGCCGCCCAGGCGGGCGAAGAATGAGATCGCCAGGAAGACCGTGCCGACGATGTTGATGACCCCGTGCAGGCCGGCGAGGTTGCGCTCGTCACCAAGCGCGGTGTCCTTGAAGTCGGTGAGCCCACTGATGAACGCGCCCAGCGCCGAGAGCAGCACGAGTCCGGTGATCCAGGTGGCACCGATCTCCATGCCGTCCACACCGAAGACGACGCGCAGCACGTCCAGCAGCAGGGCGGCCGTGGCGCCTCCCACCACCACGTCGACCAGCACCGCGTGCAGCGAGTGGCCGAGCCAGACCCCGTTGAGGAAGTCCTGCAGGTAGCGTCCCGGCGTGCCCAGTCCGCGGTAGATCGCGTCCATCACCGAGGCGATGCCGTTCCAGAGGCCCGCCAGCGGTCGCGCGGTTCGCTCCAGCATTCCAACCTCCCAGCGCTCCTGCCCGGCGGATGCCATACGCCCGGCGGCACGCACCGTCCCAGCCCTGCAGTTAGCCGGCCACCTCGCTGACGAAGTCCCGGAACACGGCGACGTGGCGCTCGATCTCGTCGTCGGTGTGCTGCACCGACAGCGTCCACTGGTCGTCGGCGCCGGGTGGCAGCAGGACGCCCCGGTTGGCGAGGTAGAAGAAGCTCGCCTCCCAGAGCTCACCGTCCAGGCCGATGAAGTCGCGGTAGTTCGTCACGCGCGCCGGCGTGAACATCACCGCCCCCTTGGGTCCCACGTTGATCGCGTACGCCGGCAGCTCGAACTCGTCGATCACCTCCTGGCAGCCGGCGGTGAGCCGATCCGCGAGGGCGTTGAGCTTCGGGTACGCGTCGCGGGTCAGGATCCGGGTCAGCGTCACCAGCCCGGCCGTCATCGACAGCGGGTTGCCGTTGAACGTGCCCAGGTGGGCCACGCGGGTCGCGCCGCCGGCCAGCGACGACTGCTCGATGCCGACCCCCGGCGCGTCGCGCTGTGGTACCGCCTCGATGGCACGCATGACCTCCTCCCGGCCGGCGAAGGCGCCGATGGGAATGCCGCCGCCGATGCTCTTGGCCAGGCAGACCATGTCGGGCTGCACCCCGAAGTACTCGGTCGCGCCGCCGTGGGCGAGCACCACGCCGGTCTTCACCTCGTCGAAGATGAGGACGGCGCCGTGCTCATCGGCCAGCTCGCGCAATCGCTCCAGGAAGCCGGGCGTGGGCGGCACCACGCCGATGTTGAACTGCACCGGCTCGACAATGATGGCCGCGATCTCGCCGCGGTTCGCCTCCAGGATGCCGGCCAGGATGTCCGGCTCGTTGAACGGCGCCACCACCGTCTCGGCCAGCCGGCTGCGCGGCATGCCGGCGGTGGCCGGCACGCTGGCCGGCTGCTCGACCGGTCCCATCGCCTCGCGCGGCGGCTGGATGCTGATCAGCAGGTCGTCATGGTGCCCGTGGTAGCCGCCCTCGAACTTGATGACCTTCTCGCGCGCGGTGAAGCCGCGCGCCACGCGCAGGGCGTCCATGGTGGCTTCCGTGCCGGAGTTGCAGAAGCGCACGAGGTCGGCAGTGAAGCGGGCCTTGATCTCCTCGGCCAGGGCGATGCCGTCCTCGGTCGGGAACGTGTAGCAGGTACCGTTGGCGACGCGCTGCTGCAGCGCCTCGGCCAGCAGCGGGTGCGAGTGGCCGGCGGCCAGCACCCCGAAGGCCATGTCGAAGTCAATGTACTCGTTGCCGTCGGCGTCCCAGATGCGCGACCCGCGGGCATCGGTCATGAACAGGGGATACGGATCGTAGGTCTGGAACGAGCTGGCGACCCCAAGGGGCAGCGCCTCCCTGGCCCGCGCGTGCAGCTCGGCGCTTCTGCGCGACCGGGCGCGGTACCCTGCCTCCTCTCGCTTCCCGATCTCGCGGATGCGGTCGCGGTCGAGCTCGCGACGCTGGACGACGGTCACGCCATGCCTCCTACCTCGTCCCCCACCGGTAGCTCTCCTTGACGAAGCGCAGCTCGACCATGGTCTCGGTGCCGCTGATGCCATCGATCCGGGCCAGGTCCTCCGACAGGACGCGGAGCAGGTGCTCGTTGTCCTCGCACACCACCTCGCAGATCATGTCGAAGCGCCCGGCCGTGATGACGACGTAGGTCACCTCGTCCAGGGCGGCGACGGCATCGGCCACCGCCTCTATCTTCGCGGCGTCCACGTGCAGGCCGATGAAGGCGGGTTGCCCGAAGCCCATGGCCAGCGGGTCGGTGACGCCGACCACCTGCACCACGCCACGGGTGATCAGGCGCTCGGCGCGCTGCCGAACGGTCGCCTCCGGGACCTTCAGCTCCCGCCCGATCTGGGCGTAGGGCCGCCGGCCGTCCAGCTGCAGCGCCTTGATGATGGCCTTGTCCAGGTCGTCGAGCACGGGCCGCCGACCGGAGGAACCCATCGATCGCAGCGCCATGGGCGAAGACTAGCCGGGCGAGCCGGCCGGGGTCAACTTTCCGCAGGATTCACCGGTCGAGTCTGCGGATTCGGGATGTTTACGCGGGAACCGTGGGATCCGGCCGGCTCCAGGCGCCGGTCGCCTCGGCCAGCAGCTCGGCAACGTCGGCGACGACGACATCGGTCCGGCCCAGGTCGTTCACCCCGTCACGGAGCATCACCAGGCAGAACGGGCAGGCGGTGGCGATGGCGCCCGCCTCGGTCTCCAGGGCCTGGCGGGTGCGGCGGTGGTTGATGCGCTCTCCCTCGTGCTCCTCCATCCACATCCGCGCGCCGCCCGCGCCGCAGCACAGGCCCTTGCGGTGGTGCAGGGTCATCTCGGCCACCTCCTGGCCGGGGACCGAGGCCACCACCCGGCGGCCCGGCTCGTACACGTCGTTGTAGCGGCCCAGGTAGCAGGCGTCGTGGTAGGCGACCACAGCCTCGCGGTGCTCGGTCGGCTGCAGGCGGCCCTGCTCGACCAGCACGTCGAGCAGCTGGGTGTGGTGGATGACTTCGAACGTCCCCAGGCCGAGCTGCGCGTACTCGTTGCGGATCGTGTTGAAGCAGTGCGGACAGCTGGCTACGATGGTGTGGATCCCGTGCTGCACGGCAACGTCGTTGAGGGTCGCCACGTTCTCCCCGGCCAGCATCTGGAACAGGTACTCGTTGCCGGCTCGCCGCGCGGGATCGCCGCTGCACGTCTCGCCCGTGCCCAGCACCGCGAACGGCACGTCGGCCTGGCGCAGCAGCTGGGCCATGGCGCGCACCACTCGCCGGTTGCGGTCGTCGAAGGCGCCCGCGCAGCCGACCCAGTACAGGATCGGCGCCTGGCGGCCCCGACCGTACACCGTGCGCCAGCGCCGGCCGGCATCGTCGCCATCGGCGTGGACCGATGGAGTGCCGGAGGCCTGCCCCAGCACCGGGACGTCCAGTCCCTTGGCCCAATCCAGCCGCGCGCTGCGCGGCTGGCCCCAGGGATTGCCGGCGGTCTCCATGTTGCGGAAGGCCGCGTTGAGCTCCTTCGGGTTGCGCCCTTCCTCCAGCACAAGGTTGCGGCGGATCTCCACGATGCTGTCCACGTGCTCGATCAGCACGGGGCATCCCTCCACGCACCAGCCACAGGTGGTGCACTGCCAGATCGCCTCCTCGGGGATGGTGTTGTCGACCAGGGGCAGCGCGAGGGCCTCCTCCGCCCGCTCGCGGGCGAGGGCCAGCGACGCATCGGACGCCTCCACGCCGCCGTCGGCGCCGCCCCTCGCCGCCCGTTGCGCCCCGGCCGCCGCGGCCAGCGCCGTCTCCGCCGCCGCGATCTGGTCGCGCAGGCCCTCCATGAAGTGCTTCGGGCTCAGCGTCTTGCCGGTCATCGAGGCCGGACAGAACTCCATGCAGCGCCCGCACTCGGTGCAGCTCATCGGGTCGAGCAGGTGCCGCCAGGTCAGGTCAGTCAGGCTCCTGGCGCCGAACGTCGGCTCGACTCCATCGACCGGCTCCGCCTCCAGGTCCATCTTCCGCAGCGCGCCGCGCGGCTCCAGGCTGCGGAAGTACACGTTCGGCTCGCTGGTGAGGATGTGCAGGTGCTTGCTGTAGGGCAGGTACGTGCCGAAGAGCAGCACGAAGCCGATGTGCAGCCAGGCGAAGGCGCCATAGCCGGCCGCCGCCGCCTCCGGGCCGATGGGCTGCAGCACATTGGCCAGCGGCGTGGCCAGCAGGGCCCAGTCACGGGCGGGATCGTCGGGGACGGCCACGAACCGCAGGGCATCGCCCGCCAGCTCGGTGAGGACCACGGCGCTGATCAGGCCAAGGATGCGGAAGGCGTCGCGGCTCAGGGCCAGGCGGGGCGGTCGCACCACGACCCGGCGCCAGGCGGCGTACAGCACGGCGGCCAGCACCAGCGCGATGAACAGGTTGGCCAGCGCCACCGCGATCGCCCATAGGACGCCGCCGAGCGGCCAGGCCAGCACCAGCTCCACCAGCCCGTTGGCGAAGTAGTTTCCGGTGGTGACCAGAAGCGCCAGGAAGCCCCAGAAGATCGCCGCGTGCATGAGGCCGGGAGCGGGGTCCTGCAGCAGGCGCTTCTGGGCGATGACGTAGACCACGAAGCCCCAGATCCGCCGCAGCGGCTGGTCCGTCCGCTCGAGCGGCTGTCCGGACCGCAGGACCGCCCAGTGCCACCGGGCCCGGCGCCAGAACAGGTAGCCGGCGAGGGCCACGGGGACGACGATCAGGGGATAGAGCGGGATCGTGATCTCCATTCGGCGCCCATGCTACCTGCGAGCATGGCAGCGACGAGGGGCGAGGCATCGCCCCGCCCCTCGTCTCGAAGGAGGGTCTGCTACGGCAGGCTCACGCGGTTGCCGTAGATGTTCTGGTCGAGGCCGCCGGCGTTGCCGCAGTTGTCGCCGCTGAACGGCTGGTCCGCGCGGGCGCGCGGCCCGTCGAAGCCGCTGGCGTCCTCTTCTTCACCGAGGTCGATGCGGCACTGCAGGACGTCGAAGCCGTCCTGCTCCGCCTCGCGCGGATCGGTACCGGGGACGACGTCCCTGTTATCCGTCCACGATGCGTAGGCCTCGAGGCCGCCGCCGACCTGGGCGATCGAGATCCAGTTGTAGTCACCCTGGAATGGGATGTCCCGGCTGCCGAACATCTCGTAGTTCGGCTGGTGACCTACCGAGCTGATTTTCAGCGAGGCAGACCACGTGGCAGCGCCGTCCGTCGACGAGGCCACGAAGGTGTTCACCACCTCCGTGCCGCACGCCGTCGCGTCGGCGGTGTTGCCCATCGGGAGCTGGACGGAGTAGCACGGGTCGGTGCGGCTGTCCTGCCACACCGCCGCCAGCACCCCGTTCAGCGCGTCGATGTCCGGGAAGAACTGGTGGCCCATGCCCGCGGCCTCGTCGACCGCGACCGGTTCCGACCAGTCCCTGCCGTTGTTCGTGGAGCTCACCACGTAGACCACGGATCGGCCGACGCGGCCGCCGCCCGCCGAGCTGTAGGTCGTGGTGGAGTCGACGATCGTCTCGGGGTCGACCTCGTTGTAGACGAGATGCACCCCGTTGCTCGAGCTGTTCTGGTCGGCCGTCACGCGCGGCTCCAGCGGGGTGCGCGCGAACACGAACTCGCTCCGGCACAGGAATGGACCGTCACCACAGTCGCGGGTCGGATCGGCCGGCGCATACGGGACGATGCTGCGGATCTTGTGGGGCCTGCCGAACGACGCGCCGCCGTTGGTCGATCGCACGAAGTACAGGGCGTTCTCGGCGGGAACGCTGGGATCGGCGAAGGTCCGGAAGGTGACGTACACGTCGCCGTCGCCCTCCACGGCGATGTCACAGCCCTGGACCGAGCCGGTCTTTCCGTGTGCCGTCAGGTTGATGGGCCGCGAGAAGGTGACGCCGCCATTCGTCGAGCGGCTGAACTGGATCTTGTTGTGGCCGAACCCGGTGAACCGGCTCCAGCAGACATACACGTTGCCGTCGTCGCCGCCGCCGGTGCGGTCGACCTCGAGCATCGGCTTGTCCTGGAAGATCCCCTGGAAGTTCCGCGATGGCGTGCCGCGGCCCACGATACGGGTCCGGAGATAGTCCACCGGATAGTCGGGCGTGTCGCCGGGGATGGCCACGTCGTTGGCCGCGTAGCTCGCCACGTAGACGTGACCGTTGATGGCGCCGGCGCGGTTGAAGCTGATGCCGCCGACGTACAGGTTGCCGTCGTTGTCGAACGCGGCGATGGGATCGCCAGCCTCGGTGTTGCGGCCGTGGAGCGGAGATGCCATCCCCTCGGCGGACGTGTCGGCGGGGTAGCCCGGCACGAAGGAGTCGACCCAGTTCTGACCGCCGTCGCGCGAGTAGGCGAAGCCCTGCCATCCCGCACCGATGTCCGTCTGGCAGTAGTCATTCCAGCCCGCGACCACGGTCATTGGATCGGTGGGATCGATGACGGTGAACGGCTCGTTTGCTTGCCGCCGGCTGCCGCCGTCGTTGTTGTCGGCGTCGCCGTCATCCGGATCTTCGTCCGGCGCGGGATTGGTGGTCGTGTCGTTGCAGTGCTCGATGGCCCGGTCGGTGCCCCCGTCGTGGCGCACGTACACCTGACCCGTCACCGCGTCGTCGCCGGCCACGATATCAGTCACGCCGGCCACGGGCAGGACGTTGCTCAACAGCAGGCCGATGCTCGTGGTCAGCACGATGAGGTGCTTCACAAGCTTTCGTGATTTCGTCAACGCGAATACCCCCAGCACAAAGCAGGCTTTGGATGGCGGATGGGCCTCGCTGGCCCTGGTTGGCTGATCGCTGGCATCACCTCGCAGGCATCGTCGTGCTCGGGTGATTTTTATCGGCCGCCGGCGCCAGGCTGCTGAGCGTCAGGGCGGCCTCAGCGTAGCACTCCGGTCGAGCGTCGGCCGCCGGCGTCAGCTCAGTGGTGGTCGCTGCCGGCCAGCTGCTCCACCGCATGGCGCAGCACCGGCAGCAGCGCCTGCAGCGACTCGGTGGCGCCGCGGGGCGAGCCGGGCAGGTTGGCGATCAGCGTCGCGCCACGTGCCCCCACCACGCCGCCGGACAGCGCCGCCATCGGCGTCGAAGCCACGCCGGCGGACCGCATGAGCTCAGCCAGTCCGGGCGCCTCGCGCTCGATGACCCGGCGCGTGGCCGCCGGGGTGACGTCGGTCGGCGTCAGGCCGGTTCCCCCGGTGGTCAGCACCAGCCGGTGGCCAGCATCGGCGGCGCGGGCCAGGGCAGTGGCGATGGCCGCCACCTCGTCCGGCACCACCTCTGCCCGGGGCGCCACGTCCCAGCCGGCGTCGCGCAGCATCGCAACCAGCGCCGGGCCCGATGCGTCCTCGCGCTCCCCCGCCGCCGAGCGGTTCGAGCAGGTGATGACCAGCGCCTCGTGCTCCGCGCGGGCTGGTCGCGCCTCGGGAGCCGGCGGTGCGGGCTCGATGCGGGACCAGGCGCCGCTTCGGCCGCCGGACTTCTCCAGCAGCTCGACCCGCTCGATGACGATGTCGCGCTGGAGCGCCTTGGCCATGTCGTACAGCGTCAGCGCCGCCACGCTGGCGGCGGTCAGCGCCTCCATCTCGACGCCGGTGCGCGCCGTGGCGCGCACCTCGGCGCGGATGAGCACCGTGCCGGCGTCGGCATCGGGCGCCAGGCCGACGTCGACGCGGTCGAGTGGCAGCGGATGGCACAGCGGGACGAGGTCGGACGTGCGCTTCGCGCCGGCGATGCCCGCCAGCCTGGCGACGCCAAACGCGTCGCCCTTCGGGCCGCCGGCCTCCAGCAGCTGGGCAAGGACATCCGGTCGCATGTGGACGGTCGCGGCCGCCACGGCGCGGCGGGCGGTGACCGGCTTGTCGCCGACGTCCACCATCCGCGCGGCGCCATCCGCGTCCAGGTGCGTCGGCCGCCGGCTCATGCGGTCAGCTCCCCGAGGAGCAGCGCGTCGTACGCCCGCCCCGGCTCGGCGGCCGACTCCCCCTCCGGCACCACCAGCAGCGCGTTCGCCGCCGCCAACGGCCGCAGCTGCGCCGATCCCTGGCCGCCGGCCGCCTCTGCCAGGTACTCGCCGCCGGACGGGGCGTGGCGGACCAGGACCCGCAGGTAGGCGCGCCGCTCGGCGTCCTTCGGGATGCGCGACTCGGCCACGGCGCGCAGCACCGGCCGCCCGCTGCCGGACAGCCCCAGCATGGCGCGCAGCAGCGGCCGTACGAACAGCTCGAAGGTGACCAGCGCGCTGACCGGGTTACCGGGCAGGCCGATCACCGGCCGGCCGTCGATCGCCCCGAAGGCGAGCGGCTTGCCCGGCTGAACGCGGATGCGCCAGAAGTCGAGGCTGCCGAGCCGCTCGATGACCGCGCGCACGTGGTCGTGGCGACCCACCGACACCCCGCCGCTGGCCACGAGCACGTCCGCCTCCGGCAGCGCGGCGCGCAGGACGCCGGCGATCTCCGCCTCGTCATCCGGCGCGCGCGGCAGCTGGACCGGCGCCCCGCCCGCCTCGACGATCGCCGCGGCCAGGGAGAACGAGTTGGCGTCGTGGATCTGGCCCGGCGCCAGGGGCTCGCCGGGGGCCCGCAGCTCGTCGCCGGTGGAGAGGATGGCCACCCGCGGCGGGCGACGCAGCGCCAGCTCCCCGATGCCCAGCGACGCGAGCACCGCCACGCCGGCGGGCCCCAGCGGCGCCGCCGGAAGGT
>JAPSGM010000223.1 GCA_031177555.1 Chloroflexota bacterium | reverse complement strand
ACCTACGGCCTCCTCTACGAGCCGGTCGCCGCCTGAGCCGCCACCTGCGCGGCCTCGTCCTCGTCGGGCAGTGGCACGCCGAGCCCGTCGAGGAGATGGCGGACCGTGCGTCGGTCGCGGGTCGCCAGGCCCGACGCCGAGCGCGTTCGGTGGCGATCCCGTGGCAGGACCACGAGCTCCACGTCGCGCCCCGCGGCCTGCAGCGCGTCGACCAGGCGCAGGGAGTGCCGCAGATGCACGTTTTCGTCAATCGCCCCATGGATCAGCAGCAGGCGCCCGGTGATGAGCTTCGCCAGCTCCAGGGCCGATGACCACCGGTAGGCCTCGGCCCCCTCCTCGGGCAGGCCCAGGTACCGCTCGGTGTAGGTCGTGTCGTAGCCCGCCCAGTCGGTCACCGGCGCGACCGCGACCCCGACCCTGAACAAGTCGGGCCGCAGGGCCATGGCTCTCAGCGTCATGAAGCCGCCATAGCTGGCCCCGGTGATTCCCACGCGCCCGATGTCGATTTCGCCGCGCACGGCGAGCTGGGCCACGGCCGCCGCCTGGTCGTCGACCTCGGCGCTGCCGAGGCGCCCGAGCAGGAGCCGCTCGAAGTCGACGCCCCGGTTGTACGTCCCGCGGTTGTCCACGACCAGGACGGCCACGCCCGCCCGGGCCAGGTACTGGCGCAGCGGGTGGACGGTGACGTCCCACGATCGGCGCACGTACTGCGCGCGCGGACCGCCGTAGACCCACACCACGCACGGCGGTGGGCTCCCGGCGGGCGCCGCCGGCCGGTAGAGAGCCGCGTCCAGGCGGGTGATGCCATCGGCGGCCAGGAGGGACAGGAGCTCCGGCGGCACGGCGCCGAGGTCGTCGGCCGTCATGGGTGGCCCGACGATCTCCGGGGCGGCGAGGCGGGCGGACTCCACCAGGTCGTGCGCCACCAGGCACGGGGCACGGGAGGGGTCCGAGTGGAGGTCTGCCCAGCGGGTGCCATCCTCGCTGAGCGCGATGTCGTGCCAGCCCGCGCCCTGGGTCAGGCGCTCCGGATCGGCGAGGGCCGCGGTGCCGTCGAGCGGCACCCGGTACAGGTGGCGCTCCGTCGGCCCGTCGCGCGTCCCGATGACGTAGGCGCAGCCGCGTGCCTCGTCCACCTGGACCAGGCCGGTCACCACCCACTCGCCGGCGGTCAGCGGCCGCGGGTCCTCGCCGTCAGGCCCGCGAAGCTCCAGGTGCCGGAAGCCCCCCGCGGCGGTGGCCCGCAGGACGCGGCCGTCGGCGAGCACCCGGGTGACGTCGTCGAGGTTGACCCACGGGTTGCCCGGCTCGGCCCAGAGGCGGCGCACCGTGCCGTCGGCGGCGAGATGGCTCCAGCGCAGCTCGCGCTGGTGGCGCGGCATGGTCGCGACCAGCCAGCCGCCTCCGGGATGTGCCACCACCCGAGCCAGGTACTCGTCGTCCGGCTGGGGGAGCGGCACCTCGACGAACGCCGCCGGGGCCGCGGCGGCGTCGGCGGCGACATCGGCGACTTCGGCGACCCGCAGCGAGACCCGGGCGTTGGGGCCGCCGGCGAATGGGTAGCGGTGCTCCTCGTGCGACGCCGCGCCCTCGGCGACGTGCGGGATCACCATGCGGGGGATCGCGCGTTCGTCAACGTGCGCAAACGCCAGGTGCTGGCCGTCCCAGCTCGACCACATCCCCTCGAAGCGGTCGAGCTCCTCGGCGGCCGCATACTCGGCAAGGCCGTTCGTCACGCCGTCCTCCGCGTCGGCGGTGATCCGGCGCGCCTCTCCTCCGCCGTCCAGCGGCGTGATCCACACGTCCCCTTCGCGGACATGCGCGATCCAGCGGCCGTCCGCCGACCCGACGACGGCGGACGCCTCCTCGATGCCCGGCACCGGGCGCGCCGGACCCAGCACCGTTTCCTCGCCAACGGCCACCAGCGCGCGACCGCTCATCGGGACCAGGAGCGTCGGGACCTCGGCTCGCAGGAGCCACTGGTACTCGCTCACGCCCAGCGTGCCGGTGCGGCGCCGCTCGCGTCGGAGGCGTTCCTCGAGCGAGAGCGTCTCGTCGTGCTCCGTCTCCGGCGCCGGCCCGGCCAGCAGGGTTCGCTCGCCGGTGGCCAGGTCGTGCCGCCACAGCGAGGCGACGAGCGAACCGGGCGGCGCCAGCAGGTAGGTCAGCGCCGACCCGTCCGGGGCGAACCGGACGGTGGTCGGTGCCTCGGTCCCGGGGAGCGGCAGGCGGGCGAGGTCGGCGAGGGTCGGCCAGCTCATCCGCCGGCCGCGCCCTCCTCGACCTCGATCGTCTCGATTCGGTCGCCGGGCTGCGGGTCGTCGTCCGGGTCGCGCTCGCGGATGGAGCGGACCACGTCCATGCCCTCCACCACCCGTCCGAAGACCGAGTGGCGCCCGTCCAGGTGCGGCGTCGGTCCGAACGTGATGAAGAACTGGCTGCCGTTCGTGCCGGGGCCGGCGTTGGCCATCGACACGACCCCGGGCCCGTCATGCCGCAGTTCGGCGTTGAACTCGTCGCCGAAGGTGTAGCCCGGGCCGCCCCGGCCGGTCCCGGTCGGATCGCCGCCCTGGGCCATGAAGCCGGGGATGACCCGGTGGAAGGTCGTCCCGTCGTAGAAGCCGGATTTCGCCAGGTTGATGAAGTTCTCGACGGTCATCGGCGCCTGCGAGCCGTACAGCTCGGTGACGAACTCGCCGCGCTGGGTCTTGAACCGGGCCCGATAGGACTTCGAGGTGTCCAGGTTGCCCGCCGGCGCCATCGGTCGGTCTGCCATGAGGTCTCCGGGGTGCGGATTTGGGAGGCCGATGCTACCGGCCCAGCAGCTCCCGCGCGCCCTCGAGGCGTTCCACGCCTGCCACGCGCTGTAACGCTCGTCGTTCAGTCCGCACGCTTCCGCGATCGCGTCGGTGATGCGACGCAGGGCCTCAGGCGGGAGCGGGATATCGGTCAGGCCGCGCAAAACTGTGGGTCGATGCGGACGTCAAAGACGCGGGCTGGGCGACAACGCCCAGCCCCATTGCGACCAGTGCGATGGGAAGTGCCCGCGGGATCGTCGGCGAAGCAACGACCTCCTGATCAGCGGCCTGCGCCGAGGCGACGGCCATGCGAGCACCTCCCCATGACTCAGTGCTCGATATCAATCACCAGGCGGGTCGGCTCGTCAAGCGTCAGGATGCGCGCGCACGACTCGCCCGACAACCCGATGTACCAGGTGCTGACCGCCTCGAAGTCGCCCGCCTCAACGAGCTCGACGAGCTTTTCGAAGTCGCGCTCGAAGTCGAACGGCCCGTCGTAGGTCGTCTCGTAGTCCGGCGTCACGCGGGTGCCGCCGAGAATGACCAGCTGCCAGGCGGCGTCGCCGGCGACCTCGATCGGCAGGCCGCTCGGATCCTCGGTATAGGGCGGCGAGGCCTGGCTCAGGATGTACTCGGGGACGGCGCCGTCGAACTCGAAGACCACGCGGTCGTAGCCGCCGTGCTCGCCGACACGCACGTCGACCAGCTGGGAGTGGACCGGCATGCCGCGCCGCTCCATCGGGAAGTCGCAGCTGAAGGCGCCCACGTCGGCCGAAGGCTCGGCGCTGGCCGGCGTGCTGGCATCGGCGCTCGGGGAGGCGGCCTGGCTGATGGCCGCCGACGGGCTGGCGGCGGACGGCTCGGTGCTCGCGGCGCCGAACCGCGTCCCGGCGCAGGCGGTCAGGGAGAACGCCGTCACCACGGCGACGGCCAGCGAAGCGATGCGGAATCGGTTGGTGACCACGGTATGAGTCCTCACGTCT
>JAPSGM010000060.1 GCA_031177555.1 Chloroflexota bacterium | reverse complement strand
CTGACCGGACCAGGGAGGCGGTCGGGCCGGTGGCTCCGTCGCCATTGAGCCAGCCCGTGGCTGGTTCGGCCCTGCAACTGGCCTGGAGAGGTCCTCTCCGTGACCTGTGCGGTCATCTCAGCCGCCGGCTGGCTAGCCCGCGGCCGTGCTCACGTCTAGCCCTGCCGGCGGCGGGTCAGCTCGGCGATTCGCTCACTGAAATCCAGGTTGGCGGTCCAGCTGAGGTGCTGGCTCATCGCCGCGCGGGCGGCTTGCGGTGACCGGTCGGCGATGGCCTGGCAGATGGCGGCGTGCTCGCGCTGAGACGTTACGAGTGCATCGGGCCTCGTCATGGCACTCACCTCGCGCGCGAACTCCAGAACCGGGCGCAGCTGCGCGAACAGGCGCGGAAGGAGGTGATTGCCGGTCGCCTGCAGCATCGCGTCGTGGAATGCAACGTCGAGCGGCGTGTAGTCCTGCCGCTTGCCCACGGCGGCGTCCATCTGGGCGAGGATCTCCTGGAGTCGCTGAATGTCAGGGTCGGTGGCTCGCTCCGCCGCAAGGGCGGCGGCCTCCACCTCGACCAGCCTCCTCAGCTCGAGCAGTTCGACCAGGACGTCCTCGACGATGCCGAGCTCGGCACGCGCCCGAAGGAGTTCTGGCGCAAAGTCATTCCACTCGGTGGGCGAGCTGACGTGCGTGTTCCGTCCCTGCCGGCGGTCGGTAAGACCAAGCATCGAGACGGCCTGCACCGCTTCGCGAACCACCGCCCGGCTGACGTCGTAGCGGCGTGCCAGATCCTCCTCGGTCGGAAGGGCATCCCCAGGCCGATATCTCGCCTGCAGGATGTCCTTCACGAGCTCGGTCGCCAGCTGATTGGACAGCGTCGTCCCCCGGATTGCGCCGATCGGCTGAACCGGTGGCGGTCGAGTCACGTAGACGTTCTCTGAGGGGACATCGTGGCCAGGAGTGCGGGAAACGGGGGAATTCTGCTTGACAGGTGCCGGGTAGACAAGTCAGGTTATCAGACAAGTGTCGGCGGCGCCTTTCGCGGTCGAGCGTCGCGGCTGGAAAACGACGCTTCCAGGGCTCCGAGATTGGAGGAAAGCCCGATGGCTCGCGGTTTAAAGCGTTCGGTAACGGCGCGCATGGGCGCCATGGCAACCGTCCTGACAGTCGTCCTCGCCGCGTGCGGCGGGACGCCCGGAACGCCAGGCGGGTCCGCGGCCGGAAGTGGCGGCGGCGGGGGCGAGATCGACGAGCTCACCTGGGCGATGGCCGGCGATTTCAACAACCTGTTCGTGCCGCGCAGCTGGAGCGTGGCCGTGGGCGAGATCATGTCGCTCGCCCAGGAAGGGCTGCTGGCGTTCGGTGACGACCTGAGCCTGGAGCCGGCGGTCGCAGAGAGCTGGGAGCAGACCGACGACGTGACGTACGTCTACACGCTTCGCGAGGGCGTCAAGTTCTCCGACGGCACGGACGTGACGGTCGACGACGTCGTCTTCTCCATGCAGATGCACTCCGATGAAGCGGTGGGCTCACAGCTGGGGGCTTTCTACTCGGGCGTGTCCTCGATCGAGGCGACCGGAGATCGCGAGATCACCGTCACCCTCGAGGAGCCGAACGCCCAGTTCCAGTACACCGTCGCCCACATGGCCGGATTCATCTTCAAGCAGAGCCAGCTGGAGGAGAACCCGGACGACATCGGCACGCCATCGGTCCTGCCGATCGGAACCGGTCCGTACCGCGTCGTCGAGTACCGCCCGGATGTGAGCGTGACCCTCGAGCGCAACGAGCATTACTGGGGCGAGCAGCCGGATGTCGCGCGTGTGGAGATCCGCTTCATTCCGGATAGCCAGGCGCGTCAGCTCGCCCTTCGCAGCGGTGAGATCGACGGCTCGTTCGACGTGCCGCTGGGCGAGATCGACACGTGGGACGGCATCGACGGAGTCAATGTCCTGACCACCTCGTCGTTGGGCGTATACCTGCTGACGATGGACCAGGACACGCCGCCATTCGACGATGTGCATGTGCGACGGGCGTTCAACTATGCGCTCGATCGCGAAGGCCTGGTCAACGCGCTGCTCCAGGGTCGCGGCGAACCGGCGACGACCATCAACCCGCCCGGCATGTGGGCCGGGGTGCAGGAGGAGGATGAAGTCCGGGCCGCGTACGAGAACCTGATGGCCTACCCATTCGACATGGAGGCGGCCGCGAGCGAGCTGGCGCAGTCATCGGTCCCGGACGGGTTCGAGGTGTCGGTGCAGACCCCCACCGGATACCCGGAGCTTGGCCAGATGGCGCTCAACCTGTCGGAAAACCTGAGGTCGATCGGCGTGACGCTGAACGTCACCGAGGTCGATGACAACAAGTGGCTGAACGACTACTTCGCCCACGAGAACCTGGGGCTCCAGGTGATGTCGTACTTCCCCGACTTCGCCGATCCCGCCAACTACCCGTTCCTGTTCCTGCACAGCTCGAACGCCGTCGAGAACGGACTGAACGGCTCGAATTACCGCAATGACGAGGTGGACGCGGCCATCGACCTGGCACTGACCGAGTCCGATGCGGCTGCTCGCGCGGAGGCTCTGCACGAGGCCCTGCAGATCGCGGCAGAGGATGCGGCGATCGTCCCGGGCTTCTGGCCGGACACCGCGATCGCGGTCAAGGACGAGTTCGCATACGAGGGCTTCACCGCGTTCTTCTACAACCAGCCATGGCTGAACCGCGGCTTCCACGCGAACTGAGCGTGCGGTGATCCTGGAGCGGCGGCCGATGCGGTCGCCGCTCCACGTTGTCATCTGGTATGAGGTGTGGAGTTGGTGCGAAGCGTTCGCGAGGCGCTGCTCGACCTGAAGCGGCCCTCGGCAGTTGCGATGGGACCCGATGGACGGCTGGCGGTCGTTGCCGAGCACTCCGCTCACCCGGCCAAGGGGTCGCGGCGCAATGAGCTATGGGTGCTGAACTCCGGTGGCGAGTGGCGGCGTATTTCTCGTGGCGGAGAGGCAGTGGGCGCTCCCGGCTGGAGCGATGACGGTCGATTGGCCTACGCCTCCGATGAGGCGGGGAGCGTCAGGAACGCGGTGATGGTGTGGAGCGACTCCGCGGATGCCTCCCGGGTCGCGACGCTGGGGGGACCGGTGGAGGACGTCCGGTGGGCGCCCGAGGGCCACCTTCTGGTGCTGGCCGCGGACCCAGGCGCCGACGCCGCTGCCATCGATGCGGCGGTCAAGATCGAGACGGAGGAAGAGGACCCCAAGGTCCACCGACCGGGAACCGGCTGGCGCCGCCTGTGGCGGGTGGATCCGGCCACCGGTGGCGCGGACGAGCTCACGCCGGACCGCGTATCGATCTGGGAATTCGACATTCTGTCGGACGGCTCGGTTGCGGGCATCTTCTCGGAGGATCCAACCGAGCACGGCTGGTACCGATCCTTTGCAGGCGTCCTCGAGGGTTCCGGTACTCTGCGGAAGCTGTACGAGCCCCGCTGGCAGATCACGTCACCTGCGGCATCGCCCGACGGCACGCGCGTGGCGGTGGTCGAGGGCTGGGCCAGTGACCGCGGCCTGGTGGCGGGGGATGTTCGGGTCATCGAGGTGTCGAGCGGCGCCGTGCGTGACCTGCACACCGACCGCGTGGACGCCAGCTGGGTCGCCTGGAGAGACGAGTCGAGCCTATGGGTGGCCGGTTGGCGGGGGCTCGGCTCCGCGTTCGGATGGCTCTCGACTGACGGCGGCGAACACCAGGTCTGGACGGATGCCTCCACGCTGGGTGACTCGTACGCGGCCAGCGTGGTGCCGGATCCGGACCGTCGCCGGCTGCTCGCGGTTCGCGAGGCCATAGACGCTCCGCCCGAGGTTGCCACGTTCAACCTCGACGATCCGGATCGAGGCTGGCAGCCACTGAGCGCCTTCAACGATGAGGTTGCCTCGGAGGTGCGCGGCATGGCGCAGGTCGATGCAGTGGAGTGGACCGGGGAGGGCGGCGAGCGGATCGAAGGCCTCCTCGTGACGCCTCAGGACGCAGCGAGAAGGCATGACGGTCCGTTGGTCACGCACGTCCACGGCGGCCCGACGTGGGGCTTCCGCTGGGCCTTCAACCCGGGCGACTCGCTGGAGCTGGCGGAGGCCGGCTACCAGGTCTTCTTGCCGAATCCACGCGGCAGCACCGGCTGGGGGCAGCGCTTCACGCAGGCCAACATTCTCGATCCGGGGGGCGCCGAGCTGGAGGACGTGCTGGCCGGGATCCGGAAGCTGATCGCACACGGTCGCGCGGAGCGCGGCCGCATCGGGCTGATGGGGACCAGCTACGGCGGATACCTATCGGCCTGGGCGCCAACGCAGACCGATGCCTTTGCGACGGCCATCATGATCTCCGGCATCTCGAACAACGTGAGCTGCCATAACACCGCCAATAACGCGCACTTCTACGAAGTCATGCTCGGCGGCCTGCCGCACGAGCCGGAGGCGCTGGACCGATACCTCGACCGTTCGCCGGTGCGCTGGGTGCCAAACGTCAGCAGCCCGGTGCTGATCCTCCACGGTGAGAAGGATCTGTGTACGCCGTTGGGCCAGGCGCAGGAGTACTACCAGGCGCTGGTCGAGGCCGGGAAGACGACCGAGATGGTGGTCTACCCGCGCGAGGGGCATGGCTCGCACAACTGGGAGCGTGAGCACCAGCTCGACTACTGGAACCGCATCGTCGAGTGGTTCGACAGGCACCTCGGTCCGCCGGCGCCGTGACCCTTGGCTGGCTCGCGCGGTTCCTCGCCAGCCGGCTGCTGGTGCTGATCCCGCTGCTGCTGGTGATCTCGTTCGGCGTCTTCTCGCTGTTGCAGCTGGCGCCCAGCACCCCCGAGCGCATCCTGCTGGGAGGCCGCCCGTCCACGCCGGAGGTGCTGGCGGCAATCCGCGAGCGCTACCACCTGGACGACCCCTTCCTGGTGCAGTACGGGCGCTGGCTGGTTGGCGTCGTACAGCTCGACTTCGGCACGTCGATCCGGGCGGGGGAGCCGGTGCTGCCGATGATCATTCGGCGGCTGGACATCACCGTCTTCCTGGGCCTGTTCGGCTTCGTGATCGCGCTGGTGGTGGGACTCCTGGTGGGGATGGTTGCCGCCCTGCGGCGAGGATCTCCGCTCGACCGCGCGCTGGTTGCGCTGTCGGTGGTTGGCGTCAGCGCTCCAGCCTTCGCCAGTGGAATCCTGCTGCTCTACTTGTTCGGCGTGGTGCTCGACTGGTTCCCGGTGTTTGGCGCGGGGGACGGGATGCTCGATCGGCTCTGGCACCTGACCCTGCCGGCCGTGGCGCTCGCGCTGTCAGCCATGGCGCTGATCGTGAAGGTCACCCGGGCTGCGCTGATCGAGGAGCTGGAGCGCGACTACGTCGCCTTCGCACGCGCGAGGGGCCTGAGCTTCCGCCGCGTGCTGTTCGGCTACGCGTTGCGCAACGCCCTCGTGTCGGTGGTGACGGCGAGCGGGCTGGTGCTGATCTACATGCTGACCGGGGCCGTTCTCGTGGAGGTGACGTTCACCCTGCCGGGGGTCGGCTCGCTGCTGGTCGAGGCGGTACAGGGCCTCGACATCCCGCTGGTGCAGGGCCTCGTGATCGTCATCGCGGTGTTCATCGTGGTCGTCCACCTGATCATCGACATCCTGTACCGCCTCATCGACCCGCGCATTCGTTTCGGCGGAGCCCATGGCTGAGGGCCAGGTCGCGGTGCCGACCCTCGCCACCGAGCCGCGACAACGCGGACGGCTGGCGGGCTTCATCCCCGTCGCCATCGCGCTCGTCATCATCGGAGTCGTGGTCGTTGCCGCCGCGCTCGGCGACCTCATCGCGCCCAGGGACCCGAACGCGCAGAACCTGCTCGTCGGCGACGTCCCTCCCAACGGCCAGTTCCCGCTTGGCACGGACCAGCTGGGTCGCGACGTCCTGTCGCGCATCATCGCCGGGGCACGGACGGCGCTGGTCGGCCCGATGCTCATCGCGGTCGGCGGCATGACCATCGGCACCATCCTGGGCATGCTTGGCGGCTACCTGGGCGGGCGCCTGGACGCCATCATCATGCGGTGGGTCGACCTGATGTACTCGCTGCCCGGCCTGCTGATCGCGATCGTGATCGTCGGCGTGGTTGGTGGCGGCTACTTCATGGCCGTGATCGTCCTGATCGTCCTGTTCTCGCCGGCCGATACGCGCATCGTTCGGGCCGAGGCGCTGCGGCAGCGACCGCTTCCGTACATCGAGGCTGCCCGCACGCTGGGCGTGCCCACGTGGCGGATCATGTTCGTCCACGTCTTGCCGAACGTGCTGCCCGTGGTGGTTTCGTACGTCTTCCTGGACTTCGCGTTCGGCCTGGTGTCCCTCTCGGGCCTCTCCTTCCTGGGGCTGGGAGTGCCGCCGGGGACGCCGGACTGGGGCCGGATGCTGTTCGAGAATCGCACCGTGCTGTTCACCAACCCGCTGGCCGCGGTCGCCCCCGGCCTGATGATCGTGGCCGCGGCGGCGGCCATGAACATCGTCGGCGACTGGCTGTACGAGCGGTTCGCCAGCTCAGGGGCCGGCCGGTGAGCGGCTCCGCCTTCCACCTCCTCGACGTTTCGGACCTGAGCATCGACGTCGTGCTGCCTGGCGGAAGGACGCGATCCATCGTGTCGGGCCTGAACCTGCACGTGGACCTGGGGGAGACGGTCGGAATCGTCGGCGAGTCGGGGAGCGGGAAGTCCCTGACGGCACGGAGCCTGCTCCGGCTGCTGCCGCGCGGGGTGCGGGCCACCGGCCGCGCGGAGTTCGCCGGAACCGACGTCCTCGACCTTCCCGAACGGCACGTGGCCCGATACCGAGGATCCCGACTGGCCCTCCTCTTCCAGGACCCGTTCACCATCCTCAACCCCGTACTTCGTTGCGGTCCGCAGATCGAAGAGGGCCTGCGCGACGAGGGGCTCAGCCGGCGCCAGAAGCGGAAAGAGTCCGTACGGCGCCTGGCGGAGGTGGGACTTCCCGAACACATCGCCGATCGATACCCGTTCCAGCTTTCGGGCGGCATGCGGCAGCGCGTCGCCCTTGCCGCGGCCCTTGCCGGCAACCCGGAGCTGCTCATCGCCGACGAACCCTCGACGGCGCTGGACGTGACGACCCAGGCGGAGATCCTGCGGCTGCTGAAATCGCTGCAGGAGGCCCGTGGCATGGGCCTGATCCTGATCACGCACGACCTGCGCGTCGCGTTCTCGGCCTGTGACCGGATCTACGTCCTGTACGCCGGCGGCCTGATGGAGGTCGGCGGAGCGCGCGACCTGGAGGATCACCCGCTTCACCCGTACACGCTGGGGCTGCTGCTTTCCGAGCCGCCGGTCGACCGTCGCCTGTCCGCGCTGGTGGCCATTCCGGGCGCAGTTCCGCCCGCGGATGAGGTATCTGGCGTATGCCGCTTCTCACCTCGCTGTCGATGGGTGCGCGACGTGTGTCGGGCTGGGCCGCCGCGCCTCGTGCCGCGCGGTCCGGGTCGCGCGACGGCGTGCGTCCGCATCGATGAAATCGACGTCGAGATGGTCGCGCTCCGCCGGGCCGTCGTCGCGCCGGCGGCGGTGAAAGAGCCTTCCGAAGCAGCTGCGCTCGTGCGTGTCAGTGACGTGGCCAAGGTCTTTGACAAGGGGACTCCGCGCGCCAATCCGGCACTGAAGGGCGTGAGCCTGACCATCCGCGATGGGGAGAGCATCGGCCTGGTGGGGGAGTCGGGGTCGGGGAAGACCACGCTCGCCCGCTGCCTGCTCGGCCTGGAGCAACCGGACAGTGGCGAGCTGCGGATTGCGGGCATCGACGCGTCGCGATACGACCGGCTTCGGACGGGTGACCTGCAACGCCTGCGCCGCGCCGTCCAGGTGGTGTTCCAGGACCCGTACTCCTCGCTGAACCCCGCGCATCGCGTCGGCTTCGCGTTGGAGGAGGCGCTTCGCATGGCCGGCCGGCGAGACGACGGGGTCACGGTGGCGTCGCTGCTCGACCAGGTCGGCCTGCCGGCCGCGTACGCCAAGCGGCGCCCGGTAGCCTTGTCCGGCGGAGAGCGGCAGCGCGTGGCCATCGCGCGGGCCCTGGCCGTGGGCCCGCGAATTCTCGTCTGCGATGAGCCGGTCTCTTCGCTGGATGTTTCGGTTCAGGCGCAGGTCCTAAACCTGTTCGGCGCGCTGCGGACCGAGCTTGGACTGAGCTACCTGTTCATCACCCACGACCTGGCCGTCGTGCGCCAGGTGGTCGACCGCGTGTACGTCCTGTATCGGGGCGAAATCGTGGAGCAGGGGCCTGTGGACCGCGTGCTGGACGCGCCGGAGCACGAGTACACGAAGCGGCTGATTGCATCGGTCCCGTCTGGCGAGCCCGTCGTCGCCTCCCCATCTGTCGCATCGGAGGCCGAAGCGGTCAGCTGAGGCTGTCCGCGCCTGCCGCCTGCGCGCGGAGGTGATCGAGGACAACCCGATCGACGCGGTCGTCGCCGAGCCAGCGTTCCTCGAGGTTTTCCATCAGCACCCAGTCGTAGAAGCGACGCCACACGTCGGCGTGCTCGCCGGCACGCCCC
This sequence comes from Chloroflexota bacterium, assembly GCA_031177555.1. Classification (GTDB taxonomy): domain Bacteria; phylum Chloroflexota; class Limnocylindria; order QHBO01; family QHBO01; genus JAPSGM01. The sequence continues at coordinate 452 of JAPSGM010000060.1, read as the reverse complement.
AGGACGCCGAGGTACTCGTCCACCTGCCGCCTCAGCGGCGGGTCGGCGGCGAGCACGTCCTGGTCCGCGGTGCGCCCGAAGAGCAGCTGATGCAGGTCGAGGAGATTCGCAAGCTCCTCGATCGGCTCGTCGTGGTGGTCGACGCGCAGGTCGATCATCCTGTCATGGTTGCCGCCGTAACCGGCATTGGGAGCCACGACCAGGAGCGCGGCCGACTCCTGACCTCGCCGATCGCCACCAGCCCTCTGCGCTTCCCTCAGGGCATCGATGAGCCGGTCGGCCAGCGGACGTTCGGGCGTGCGTTCGAAACCGGCAATCAGGCCATCGACGACGCGCGACCCCGCCAGGATGTTTCCCTGCGCGGCATAGCCAGGACCGATGCGTCCCCCCGCCCACTCCAGGCATTCCTCACCGGTGAAGTTGGCGGAGTTCCCGTCTGCTGCCACGGCGGC
>JAPSGM010000222.1 GCA_031177555.1 Chloroflexota bacterium | reverse complement strand
ACGGTGCGCGCAGCGTCGCCTACCTGCCGGACCACGAGCCCGCGCTTGGCGCGCCGCGCTTCCCGATCGGCCCGGACTGGACCTCGGGGTATGCCCTGGCGGAGGGGGCGGACCTCCTGATCCACGACGCCCAGTACACGCCCGACGAGTACGCTGCCCGGGTGGGATGGGGCCACAGCTCGGTCGAGCACACGTGGGCCTTCGCGGCGCAGGCGCAGGCGCAGGCCCTGGTCACCTTCCACCATGATCCGGGGCACGCCGACGAGCAGCTGGATGCCATCGTGGTCGGCCTCGAGGCGCGCGACGGCCCGCGGGTGCTCGGCGGAACCGAGGGGCTGGAGCTGACGGTCTGAGCCGGAACGCGTCTCAGCCGCAGGGACCGGTGCCAACCGCCTGGGTCGATGCCGCCGCGCCGCCGATGCTCTCCGCGGCCGACGGCGCGGAGATGGCGTAGCCCACGTCGGCCGCGCTGCGCGACTCCCCGAAGACCACGCCGCCCACCACCCCGGGCGCCACGATCAGCGGCCCGCCCGAGCTGCCGCGCTCGATGTCGGCGCGCATCTCGACCACCTCGTGGTCGTACCGCCCCTCGCCGTAGATGTTCGGTCCCGGGACCTCATGGTTGGCGGTCACCGCGGCGGGACTGACCCGCAGCTCGCCGCCGCCGGGGTAGCCCAGGGCGACGGCGGAGGTGCCGCGCCGTGGCACCTGGGCGGCAAGCTCCAGTGCCGGCGCATCGGCCTGCGGCGCGTAGAGCACGGCGACATCGGTGTCGGGGTCGAAGTGCACGACCGTCGTCTCGAAGGTGCTGCCGGCCAGGGTGATGGCGGTCGCATCGGTCCCGGCCACGACGTGCGCGTTGGTGACGACGTGCGTCGGCGAGATGAAGAAGCCGGACCCGACCTGCTGCCAGGCCCCGCAGCCCATCCCGGTCACGCGAGCCGTGCTGGCCGCGCCGCTCTCGGCCAGCGCCCTGGCCTCGCGATCGTTGGGTAGGTCCAGCGGGGCGGCTGGCGGTGGCTCCAGGCCGGCGAAGAGGAGTGGCAGGTCCGTGGCGGTCAGCAGCGCCAGCATGCGTCCGGCCACGGTCGCCGGCGGCGGCAGGCGCTCGTACACCGCGTCGAGCATGGCGGAGTCGCGCGCCACCGGCGCCAGCGCGGGTGACAGCCCAGCCGCCAGCAGGCCGCCCAGCAGCCACACCAGCAGGACCACGTGCGCCATCCCGACCAGCGCGCCACCCAGCGCGTCGAGCGGCCGGAACCAGGTCGTCCGCAGGCCGCGGCTGGCGGTCGCGCCCAGCGCCGCGCCGGTCGCCTCCCCGGACAGGACGAGCATGCCCAGCCCGAGCATCGTCACCAGCGCCCGCGTCGGCTGCGCGATCTGGGCCAGCTGCTCCCTGAGCAGCGTGGCGATCAGCAGCGCCGCAAGAAACCCCAGGATCCCGCCGGCGAGCGCCAGCACCGGGCCCAGGAACCCGGCGCGCCACCCCGCGAAGACGCCGACGGCCAGAAGCGCGACGATCAGCAGGTCGAGCAGATTCATGGGTCCCGGAGAGACTAGGCGCAATCGGTCCGAGGCGCGAACCGTCCCATCGGCGGAGCCCTGCTAGAGTGAGGATCCCCGGACGCCGCGATGCCCGTGGCGCGGGAGCCGACGGGAGATCCATGTGCGCACCGGCCGAACCGTTCTGCTGCTGACCCTGCTCCTTGCCCTGGCGTCCTGCGGCGAGCAGGCAGCCTCCGTCGCGCCCTCCGACTCCATGGCATCGACGGCAGCCTCGACCGCCGCCAGCGAAGCCGCGAGCCCCGATGCCTCGGCCGACCCGTCGGAGGATGATGGATCGGCCGCGCTCGACTGCGAGGCGCTGGAGGCGTTGATGCCGACCTCCATCGGCGACTCGACGATCGTCGTCACCTGCCTGTCCGGGGAGGAGATCCTGCAGGCCGGTGGCTCGGTCCCGCTCGACGAGCTGAACGAGGCGGGCGTGGAGCTGGAGGACGCGGCGATCGCCATCGGCTCCGGATCGGACGGGTCGACCGGCGTGTTCATGTACTCGCTGCCGGGCGCGGACACCGAGGAGTTCCGCGACCAGATGGCCAGCGGGCTAGAGCAGGCGCTGTCCGGCACGTTCTCCGCCGAGACCATCGGTGGCAAGCAGGTTCTCAAGGGGGAGGGCAGCCAGGGCCTGCCCTCCAGCCACTATCTCTACGTCGCCGACGAGCTGCTGGTGTGGGTCCTGGCCCCCGACGACGACGCGGCGGCGACCGTCCTGGCCGGCCTCCCCTGAGGTTGACCCTCCCGGAATCGCCGGATCAGCGGGGGTGCCGGACCTGCGCTGACGGCGTGTAGTATCGGCACCTACCGCGATCGAACGAGCAACGATCAGCGAACGCTTTCCGAGGAGGCAGATTCCGCCATGCCGCGAACGATTCGTGCCGCTCTGCTCCAGGCCGAGTGGACGGGCGACAAGGAGTCGATGATCGAGAAGCACGAGAAGTACGCGCGCGAGGCCGCGGCGCAGGGCGCCAAGGTGATGTGCTTCCAGGAGCTCTTCTACGGCCCGTATTTCTGCCAGGTGCAGGACCCGCAGTACTTCAGCTATACCGAGCACATCCCCGAGGGCCCCACCACCAAGCGGATGCAGGAGCTCGCGCGGGAAACCGGCATGGTGCTGGTGGTGCCGATGTACGAGGAGGACGAGCACACCACCGGCATCTACTACAACACCGCCGCCGTGATCGACGCCGACGGCACGTACCTGGGCAAGTACCGCAAGACGCACATCCCGCACGTCAAGGGCTTCTGGGAGAAGTTCTACTTCCGCCCCGGCAACATGGGCTATCCCGTCTTCGACACCGCGGTCGGCAAGGTCGGCGTCTACATCTGCTACGACCGCCACTTCCCGGAGGGGGCGCGGGCGCTGGGCCTCAACGGCGCGGAGCTCGTCTTCATCCCGTCGGCCACGTCCCGCGGCCTGTCCGAGTACCTGTGGCGGGTGGAGCAGGTCTCGCACGCGCTGGCCAACGGCTACTACGTGGGGACCATCAACCGCGTCGGCGTGGAGCCGCTGGGCGACGACGACTTCTACGGGCAGTCCTACTTTGTGGACCCGCGGGGCCAGTTCGTGGGCGACGTCGGCGACACGCACAAGGAGGAGCTGCTGGTCCGCGACCTCGACATGGACAAGATCACCGAGGTGCGCCAGCTCTGGCAGTTCTACCGCGACCGGCGGCCCGACGCGTACGACGACCTGGTCCGCCCGTAGGCGTCTGCGGATCAACGTCGACGGAGGCGATTGACCGATGGACTTCGGGTTCACCCTGAAACCGGACCACACCATCGAGCGGACGCTCGACATCGCTCGCCGGGCCGAGGCGGCCGGCTTCGCCTACGGCTGGCTCTTCGACTCGCACGTGCTGTGGCGCGAGCCGTACGTGCTGCTGACCCTGATGGCCCAGGCGACCGAGCGCATGCGCCTCGGAACCTGCGTGACGAACCCGGCAACCCGCGAGCCGTCGGTCACCGCATCGGCCCTGGCGGTCCTCAACGAGCTGAGCGGCGGACGCATGGACCTGGGCATCGGACGCGGCGACAGCGCGCGTCGGGTGCTCGGCAAGCCGCCGACCACCATCCGCACGCTGGAGGAGGCCATCGGCGTCATCCGCGCCCTGGTGGAGGGCCGCAGCGTGGAGTTCGAGGGCACCGAGCTCCAGCTTCCGTGGACGGGGCGCTGGCAGCTGCCGGTGTGGGTGGCCGGCTACGGGCCGATGGCCATCGGCATGACCG
>JAPSGM010000221.1 GCA_031177555.1 Chloroflexota bacterium | reverse complement strand
CGTGTAGGTGATGCGCCTCACCGTCCCGCCGTTGAAGTCGACGTAGAACAGGTCCTTTCGAGGACCGATGATCAGGCCCACCGGATTGGCCGCGCCGTTCCGGAAGGCGGTGACGGTGCTCGGGTCCGGGAGGCCGTTCGCCCCCTTGAACATGACCCAGATGCAGTCGCGCGAGTAATCGGCGAAGAAGAGCGCGCCCCGGTAGTCGGTGGGGTACCTCCCGCGTGATCCGCGGGAATAGAACGCCAGGCCGGCGATCGACGACCCGGCGGTGGTCGAGCATGTCTCGTCCGCCACCTGCTGCCCGACCCGGTACGTGAAGTACGGCTGCCGGGCCACGGCGTCGGCATACAGCTTTTCGCAGATGTCCAGGTCCGCGCTGTCGTAGCCCGGCTGGCGCGCGGCACCCTCGTAGCACGGCCAGCCGAAGTTCCGCACCGATGCCGTCGGGCGCGCAACGCGGTCGATCTCGTCGGCCAGGCTCCAGCCGACGTCGCCGGCCCAGACCTCGCTGGTCCCCGGCCGCACGGCGATCCGGAACGGGTTCTTGAACCCGTACGCCACGATGCGGCGGACGTTCGCGCCGGATCGACTGGCGAGCGGGTTGTCGGGCAGCGCCGCTCCCGTGATGGGGTCGACCCGCAGGAGGGCGCCATCCAGCGTGACGTTGTCGCCGCCGGTGCGCAGGTCCTGCGCGCGCAGGGCGCCACCCTCGGCGGTCGGCGGCGTCAGCTCCGCGCCCACGCCGCCGGGCGGGTCGCCGCACGGGTTCGGTGGCGAGCCGTACTGTCCCCAGTCGACGTTGTAGAAGTTCGCCCCCTCGCCGGCGCTGACGTAGAGGGCTCCGTCGGCTCCGAAGGCGAGGTCGGCCACCGAGTGGCTGGGATACTGCTGGCACCAGTTCGTGATCAGCGGCACGACCTCGGTCGCCACGTTGCCGCTGGCGGTGAGGCGCGTGAGTCGGCCGGTGGCCAGGCATCCGTCGGCGGTTGGCCCGGGGGGCGTCGGGCACGGGTCGGAGTCGACGCTCGGCGATCCCCAGCGCGGGGCCTCGCCGCCCGGCTCGGCGTCGCGGGTGTAGAGCGCGTAGACGTACGGCGTCACGGGGAAATCCGGGTGCAGGGCGATGCTCAATAGGCCGCGGTCCCAGAAGTTGTACACCTCGGTCCGCAGGTCGGCGAAGGTCTCCGGCGTGCTGTCGCCCAGCCCGTCGAAGACCTTGATGACGCCGCGCTTCTCGGCGACGAAGACGCGGCCGTCCCGGGCGAACCGGACCATGGTGGGCTGGGTGAGGCCGGAGAGCACGACCGATTCGCTGAAGCCGGGCGGTAGGTTCGCGGCCCGCGCCGGCTCCGGTCGGACCGCCGGCGTGAGCAGCGTGACGACCAGGGCGGCGACGAGGCCACGCGCGACGAGGCGCCTCATGCGCCAGGCCGGCTCGGGGTTCATGTCAGTTCGGTCCGCTCGGGTGGGTGGGTGGTCGGCGGATTCTAGCGAGGCGGGACGCCAGAATCCAGCATCTTTCCGAGTGGCGGGACGCACGTCACGAAAGTGGCCCGAAATCTGGGTAATCCTCGTCCCAGAGTTGACCGTGGGCGGTACCGATCCATAGCCTCCGATGACCCCGTACCGCGTTCGACGAGTGTCATTGCCAGCCGCACCGCAACGTACGCTCCACGATGAGCCGTCCCGGGCCGAGCGGCTCGTGGCCGTCTCGGCCACCTACCGCGATCATCCGACGGACGCTCGCGAGACGTTCGCGGCCGCGGTCGCGGAGGGGCGCCGGCAGCTCCACGAGAGCGTGGTGGTCCACACCTGCCACCGCGTCGAGGTCTTCGCCGTCACCGATGAGGATCCGCCGTGGCCCGGTGCGTTCGGCGCCACCGTCCTGCGTGACCAGGACGCGGCCGAGCGGGCCTTCCTGGTCGCCGGTGGCCTGGAGTCGGCCGTGCTCGCCGAGGAGCAGCTGCTCGGCCAGGTGAAATCGGCCTACGAGGCCGCATTGCGCGCCGGCCAGACGGGACCGATCCTCAACGAGCTGTACCGGCGCGCGATCCGCTTCGGCAAGCAGGTCCGCAGCGAGGTGCGCCCCACCGCGGATCGATCGCTCGCCCACCGCGCGATCGGCTGGGTCGACGAGCGCCTGGGGCCGGCACGGAGGGGCCGCGAGCGCTCGGCGCTCGTGCTGGGCAGCGGCGAGATGGGCCGCCTGCTGGCCCGGCTGCTCGCCGAGCGGGGCCTGTGCGTGACCGTCGGCAGCCGCAGCCTCGAGCGCGCCGGCCGGGTGATGGCGAGCCTGCCCCATCCGGCGCGGCATCGCGCCGCGCTGGTGGACGATGCCCTGGGCGCAGCGAGCGGGATGGACGTCGTCGCGATCGCGGTGCGCAGCGCCGCCATGCCGCTCGAGGGCGGGCACCTGGGCACCGGGGCGGAGCTGCCGCTGGTCGTCGACCTCTCGGCACCGGCGGCGGTCACGCCGGAGGCCGAGGCCCTCCTCGGCCACCGCCTGCTAGATCTCGATCGGCTCGGGAAGCTGGCGTCGGCTCCGTCCCTGCGGCCATCGGCCGAGCGTCGGCTCCGGTCCGCAGCCGAGGCCGGGGCCGCGGAGTTCATGGACTGGTGGGCGCGCCGCCCGAGCCGTGACGGCGTGGCGCTCCTGCGCGCGCACGCGGCGCAGATCCGCGAGCGCCACCTCGAGCGCATCCGCCGGCGGAACGACATGTCCGCCGAGCAGGTCGCCGCCGTGGAGGCCGCGACGGCGGCCATGCTGGGCGAGCTCCTCCATTTCCCGACCGTTCGGCTGCAGCGGGAGCCCGATGCGCGCGAGGTCGTCGCGCGGCTGTTCGGCATCGAGTCGTGACGGTCGGCACCGCCCTGCGGATCGGGACCCGCGGCAGCCGCCTGGCCATGGCCCAGGCGGAGGTTCTGGCGCGGGCCCTGGACCCCTCCGGGACCGATCATGCGTCGGAGATCGTGGAGCTGCGGACGCGCGGCGACGCCATCAGCGCTCGACATCCACGCGGCGGCTTCGAGGCGACGGACGGGCAGTTCACCGCCGAGCTGGAGCGAGCCGTCGTGGCCGGCCGGGTCGAGGTGGCGGTCCACTCCTACAAGGACCTTCCGACCGCGTCGTCGGCCGACGTGGTGATCGTCGCCATCCTGCCGCGCGCCGATGCCCGGGACTGCCTCCTTACATCGTCCGGCAGTGGGCTGGCGCACCTCCGCCCGGGGGCCACCGTCGGAACCGGCAGCGCCAGGCGCGATCGACAGCTCCGGGGCGCCCGGCCCGATCTCCGCTGCCGCCCCATCCGCGGCAACGTGGAGACCCGGATCCGGCGCATGCACGAGGGCGAGTACGACGCGGTGGTCCTGGCCTGCGCCGGTCTGGATCGGCTCGGCATCGCGATCCCCGACGCGGCGCGGCTGCCGTTCGAGCTCATGCTGCCCGCTCCGGCACAGGGCGCGCTCGCCGTGCAGGTCCGTGCGGACCGCGAGGACCTGCGGTCGCTGCTGGCGCCGCTCGACCATCCTCCCTCGCGTGCGGCGGTGGAGGCCGAACGCGCCCTGCTCACCGCCATCGGCGGAGGCTGCCTGGCCCCGCTCGGCGCCCTGGGCGAGGTGGCCGGCGGCGAGCTGAGGCTGCGCGCCACCTACATCCCGGATGGGGCGGATGAGCCCCGTCGGGTCGACCTCAGCGACACGGTCGACCGCGCGGCGCGGCTGGTCGAAGCGGCCGCCACCCGGCTCGAGATGGGCCGGCCATGACCCGCGTCCTCGTCACCCGGCCGGCCGGT
>JAPSGM010000220.1 GCA_031177555.1 Chloroflexota bacterium | reverse complement strand
CACCTCCTCGTCGCCCTTGACCCACTGGCTGGAGACGAGGAGGTGACGGTGGCGTTCGTCGGGCAGGGCGTCAAGCGGCTGATCGCCGCCTACGCCGGTCTGGAGCGGGCATGATGGCCGGCAGGAGGAGCCGATAACCGTGGAGCGGACCCCGGACGACCTGCAGGCGCTCGGCGAAGAGCTGGTCACGGCGCGCGAGCAGTTCCAGGCCGCGCTGGCGGACGTGGACCCGCAGCTGCTCACCACGCCGGGGCTGGCCGGCGACTGGAGCGCCCGCGAGCTGGTCGCGCACCTCGGCTACTGGTCCGGCCACGCCGCCGAGGCGCTCCATCACGCCGCGCAGGGCCGCACCGCCGACTTCGGCGAGGACGACATGGACGTCGACGAGCGGAACGCCGTCGTCGCGCGCGTCGCGGCCGAGACGGAGCTGGCCACGGTGCGGCAGCGCGAGCAGGCGGCGTTCGACGCGCTCCTGACCGCCGTCCGGCGCGCGGATCCCGCCTGGCTGGACGAGCGTGTGGCCTACGGCGACTCGCTGGAGCAGGTGATCCGCGACGACGGCCCGGACCACTACTGCGAGCACGCGCTGGACCTGCGCGCCTGGTTCACGGGGGCCGACGAGCCAGAGGACGATCCGGCCTAGCGGCCATCACGGAATCAGCCCACGCCGCCGGGCGATGGCCACCGCCTCGCCGCGGGTGTGCGCGGCCAGCTTCTCGAGGACGCGCGACACGTGGATCCCAACCGTCTTCGGGCTGAGAAACAGCTCCTGGGCGATCTGTGGGTTCGTGCGCCCCTCCGCCAGCAGCTGCAGGACCTCGAGCTCGCGGCCGGTGAGCTCCCCAACTCTGCGGCTCCGTGGCTCCGTGCGCGCGATCCGGATGCGCGCCCGCCTGGCCATGGCCTCGGCTCGTTCGACGAGCGGCAGCGCACCCAGGGCTGTGGCTTCGTCGAGGACGGACTCGAGCGCGGCCCGGCCGGCGTCACGATCCCGGGCTCCGTAGGCGGCCTCGGCTGCCCCCAGCACGGTGATGAGCCGGTCGAACTGTCGACCGCAGGCCTCCCAGGCGGCCGCGGCCCGTAGCCAACCGTCGACCGTGCCCGACGCGCGCGCGGTGACCTCCTCGCCGGCGGCAATGGCAAAGAGACGATCGAAATGGCCCACGGACGCCACGGGGCGCCCCAGGCGGGCGTTCCAGAGGGCCGTGCGAGCGTCCATGTCGATGGCCCAGACCCCCGGCTGGGGTGGAATCGCATCCAGCTCGGCCGTCGCGCGCTCGGTGTCGCCGGCCAGCCAGGCCATTTCGGTGAGCCCGATCTCGGTGAGCCCGCCCAGGCGGCCGCGCCCACCAATGGAGGGCTCGTTGGCGGAAGCCGCCAGCTCACGCTCGGCGGCGTCCCATTCGCCGCGTCGCGCGGCCAGCAGGCCACGGGCCAGCGCAGGTTTGGCACGCCCGTCGGCCCTCTCCAGGACGGTATCGGCAGCGGTCCACGCTCCGAGGTCGAGGAGGGCCAGTGCCGTCATGCCGCGCGTGTCGGTGCCGTGCGAGCGGGCCAGTCCAAGCCGGTCGCAGGCGAGGATGCCCTCGCGCCCGACGCGGGCAGCCTCTTCCAGGCGGCCGTCCATCCACAGCAGCTCGACCAGGAACTGGTAGGCGTGCCCGATGGCCTCCGGGTCGCCCGACCTGAGGCCTTCGGCCAGGCCACGGTGCAACTCGGCGATGCCCCCGATGTCCGAGTTCCACGCCCGGGCCATGCCAGCCAGGACCAGGCCCTGGCTGGCCCACTTGCTGTCGCCGGCCGCCGCGGCCACGGTGGCTGCCTCCATGCCCAGCCTGTATGCCTCCTCGGGCCGGCCCTCGCCGATACGCGCTCGTCCCTGGCCCCAGAGTGCCCTGCTGCGCGCCGACGGCGGGCTGTCCCCGGTCAGCTGGGCGGCCGCCCGGTTGAAGGCCTCCGTGCCCAAGTCACGCTGCCCCGAGTCCCAGGCGAACTGGGCAACGGCCAGCCATCCGTCAGCGGGAGGCGCGCCCTCCTGCGCAGCCCGCTGGGCGAGTTGCAGCGCATCGTCCGGATCCCCACCGTGCCAGGCGGCGTACCCCGCCCGCAGGAGCGCCATGCCGCGGGGCTCGCCGTCAGGCGGCCAGTAATCCAGGGCCCGTCCCAGGTGACGCCGCGCCTCCACGAAGGCTCCGGCTGCCTCCGCGGCCGACGCGGCCGCCATCGACGTCGACCAGGTCCGCGCCGCATTGCCGGCGGCCTCCCAGTGGCGCGCCAGCTCGGCGGGCGTGGCGCCGGCGGCCTCGAGCGCCTCGGCGGCGCGCCGGTGCATCTCCGCCGCACTCCGGCTCCCGGCCTGCTCGGCGGCCAGCACGTCGCCGAACAGTGGGTGGCGCAACGCGTGGCCCTCCGCTCGGCGAGCGACGACCCCGCCGCGCTCCGCGGCGATCAGGGCCGCGGAGGCCGCGGCCGGCTCAAGGCCGGCGACGGCTGCCACGAGCGAAGCCGGCGCCTCCTCGCCCAGCACGGCGAGCGCCTCGGCCACTGCCCGTGCCTCGGTCGGCAGCGCGTCCACCCGGTTGCGGACCAGGCTTGCCAGGGACGGCGGCGCGGGCACGTTGCCGATGGTGGTCGGGCGATCCGCACGCGCCTGCGCGAGCAGCTCCTCGACGTAGAGTGGGTTCCCGTCGGAACGCGCGAAGAGGGTGTCCATCTCGTGCGCGGGCAGCTCGCCGCCGGTGAGCATGGCCACCTGCTCGCGGACCGATTGCCGGCTGAGGCGCGGCAGGACGAGCTGGAGGTAGCGGCGTCCATCCGCGACGGGGTTGGCGCGCAGGACCTGCGGCTCGTCGTTGCGGGCTGCGGCCAGCACCGCCAGCCGATCGTCACGGGCACGATGTGCCAGGTAGTCAAGGACGGTGAGCGTCGCGGCATCGGCCCAGTGCACGTCATCGACGACCAGCAGGGTCGGGATCCGGGTGACGACGTCGTAGATGGATTCCACCACCCGCGCCGCGCGAGCGGGATCGGCCGCAGTCTCGACGTCGCCCGGTGGCTCGCCGGCATGGCTCGCGGGCTCGCCATGGAGCATGGCCAGGACCGCCGCCAATCCGGCGGACCCGCGCGGCGCACCGGCGACGGCGGCGCGCAGCGGCGCGATCAGCGGCAGGTAGGGGATCGTGGCACCGGACGCGATGGCGGTGCCCTGCAGGACGCGCATCCCACGCGTCTCTGCCAGCCAGGCCGCTGCCCGCAGGAAGACGGTCTTGCCGATGCCAGCCTCGCCCAGTACCAGCACGAACGCCGGGTCACCGCTGCCGGCAGCGTCCAGCGTCAGGCCGATTCGCTCCAGCTGATCGGCACGGCCGACCAGCGGGGCGCTGGTGAGCGTCACGAGCAGACGATAGGGCGTGGATGCAACTGGAAATAGGGTGATCGCCAGACGCGGCGGCGGCCCGGCGCGCCGCACGGTGAACGCGTTCGAGTCCGCATTCTGGAGGAAGTCCCCATGTATCGACGCCTGATCCTGGTGGCCGCCGTCGTGGCGGCGCTCACCGCGCTCGGCGCCACCGTCGTGATGGCCCGCAACGGGCCGCTGGCCGGCGACCTGGAGCGCGTCCGCGGCGCCCTGGCGCGTTACAACTCGGTGGAGAACGCCGAACGCGACGGTTACTTCGCCGCCAGTCCGTGCGAATCCTCGCCCGCCGGCGCGATGGGCATCCACTACCTCAATCCGGGCCTGCTGTCGCCGGGCATCGATCCGCTCCAGCCGGAGATCCTGGTCTACCTGCCCGACAGGAACGGTAACCTGA
>JAPSGM010000417.1 GCA_031177555.1 Chloroflexota bacterium | reverse complement strand
CTGCTCCCTGCACCAGGCCGTAGACCACGGTCAGCAGGCCCCACTGCGCGCCGAACAGCATGGACGCCGATGCCGCCAGGACCTCGGCGAACAGGGCGGCGCCGGGACGCCGCACGACCAGCGGTACGACCACCGCCGGAAGCATCCAGACGCCGTAGATGGCGCCGCGGAATGGTGGAAAGACGAAGGTGGTCGCCTCCCATACCACGTTCCAGACCTGGAACACCACGCCGAAGGCGACGGCCAGCACGGCCGCCACCACGATATCCACCACGCGCCAGCCTTCGCCGGCTCGCATCGAGGTTGTCATCAGCTCACTCCCTGTCCGTTGACTCGACGACGAGGAGCACGCCCACCTCCAGCCTGACCGATGCCGGCGCGGAGACGACCACGTTCGCCAGCCCGCGCGAGCGGCCGAGGCGCAGGGTCTCTCCCTCCAGCGCGAACCGCAGGCCGGCGGTGCGGACGCCAACGGCATCGCCGCCGATGGGCAGCAGGCCGACGCGCGCGCCCGGTGCAGCCTCGATGGCGATGCTCCCAGGGCCGTGCACGGCGCGGGCCACGGTGCCGGAGCGGACCATCCGCAGGTCGCCGATCCGGCCGGCGAGGCCGGCATCGGCCAGCAGGAGCAGGTTCCCCAGCTCGTGGTCCAGCCGCTCTCCGGCGAACGCGCCGATCACGGTGACCCGCGTCGCCCCGGCCGCCACGGCACGCTCGATCGCCAGCTCGGCGTCGGTCGCGTCCTTGTCGACCGGGTGCCGCTCCACCGGCACGCCGGCCGCGACGAGGCGCTCCACCAGCGCGGCATCGACCGAGTCGAGGTCGCCGACGACCACGTCCGGACGCCGGCCGTGCGACTCCAGGAACCTCGCTCCCCCGTCGGCCGCGATCACCAGGTCGGCGTCCCGCAGCTCCTCGGCGTCCCCCGCGTCGAGGTCGCCACCGGCGACGACCACCGCTTTCACGCCACGCTCCTCCCGCCGCGCGCGTCGCGCGGCTGATTCGGTCCCGCGAACGAGGGACGGCGCACCCGTGGGGCGCGCCGTCGGCATGGGTCAAACCGACTCCCTTCGCTGGCATGATCCAGATCAGGTTCGAGGGTCTGCGGTTGGCCGCACTCTCAGCGCTGTCGCGCTCCCCTGTCGTCCTTGGGTTGTGCCGTCGAGCCTACCACGCGTGGCATGATCCGGCGATGGCCAAGACCTCGGGGCCGATGCATCCGAACGTGGCGCGCGTGGTCCGCGCCGCTGCGGATGGCGGCCTGCGCATCGAGGTGCGGCGCTTCGGGCAGGAGACCCGCACGGCGGCCGATGCCGCTCGGGCGGTGGGCTGCGACGTCGGCCAGATCGTCAAGTCGCTGGTCTTCGTCGCCGACGGCTCACCGGTCGTGGCGTTGGTGTCCGGCGCCGATCGGCTGGATCCCGGCCGCCTGGCTGTCTCGCTGGGAGCATCCGACGTTCGCCGCGCGGGCCTCGTCACCGGTCGCGCGGCGAACGTCGG
>JAPSGM010000416.1 GCA_031177555.1 Chloroflexota bacterium | reverse complement strand
CGGAGCTGGTAGGCTCGATCATCACACTCAGCAACCGCCTCCACCTCGAGACGGTCGCCGAGGGCGTGGAGCGCTGGTCCCAACTGGCGCGGCTGCGGACCCTAGGCGCGAACATCGGCCAGGGCTACTACATGGCCGTTCCATTGACGCCGACCGAGGTCGCCACGTTCGCCCGCCAGTACACCATGGAGCAGCCCGCCGTCGCCGACGGGTAGCATCCGGTTGGGCGCCGCGACCGGCGCTGTCTGGGTCTTGCGCTACGCGATCGGCAGCTCTTGCCGAGTTTCGCGGGAAACGCGTGCGCGCATAGTGGGCCTAAATTCCAAACCGCAACTTCGGCAGACCTGCTCTAGGAAGATTGTCAGACAAGCCGCATACCAAGGGCGGGCAGTGTGTTACACCGTGCAAGACCGATTGGGCGGTCGTTCGTCGTGTCTGCGCGGGTACAAGACGCCAATCATCGGTTGTCCGGCCCAGAGGTTCCTACTACTTCGCATGTCGATGTGCCGGCGTTATTCTCGGTATGACTGATGCGGATCCGGTGCCGGTCCGCTGTCGAACCTGGGACGGGACCGTAGCGGGCAATGACTGAACGGACGGAGGCGGCAACGGCAGCTGGGACGCCGTTCGTGGGCCGCGAGGCTGAACTCAATCAGCTGGTCCGCGCCCTCGGCGAGACGGCTCAGCGGCGCGGCTGCGTGGCCCTGGTCGGTGGCGAGCCCGGCATCGGCAAGAGCCGACTCGCCGATCAGCTGGCGATTCGCGCCCGGCACGCGGGGATGCGGGCCTTCGTCGGCCACTGCTGGGAGGGTGCCGGCGCACCGGCCTACTGGCCGTGGGTGCAGGTCTTTCGTACGATCATCCGCACTACGGATGACGCGGCCCTGCGCAAGCAGCTCGGAGCCGGCGCGGCCGACATCGCCCAGATGGTCGTTGGGCTGCGCGAAACACTCGGCGACCTTCCGGCGGCGGCGGAGGTCGAATCGGAGTCGGCGCGATTCCAGCTTTTTGACTCGGCCACGACATTCCTGCGTCGCGCGGCCCAGGCCAGCCCGCTACTGATCATCATCGACGACCTGCACGCGGCAGACATGCCGACGATCCTGTACCTGCGCTTCGTCGCCAGCCAGCTGGCCGACGTGCCCATCATGGTCGTCTGCACGTTTCGCGAGATGGAGCTGGCAGCCGACCAGGCGCTCGCGACCGCGGTGGGTGAGATCGCTCGCCAGCCGGGAACGCTTAGCCTGAGCCTTGATGGCCTCGGCGAGCCGTCCGTGCGCCAGTTGATCGAGGCGACCGTGGGCGTGTCACCACGCTCTAACCTGGTCAAGGCCATCGTGCAGGAGACTGGCGGCAACCCCCTCTTCCTCGGCGAGGCGGTCCGTCTGCTGGCAGCCGAGGGACGGCTGCGGGAGGTCGCAACCGGCCAGGCGCTGGGCCTTCCGCTCCCGGCTGGAATCCGCGACGTCATCATCCGTCGCGTCCGCCATCTGCCCGCCGAGACG
>JAPSGM010000219.1 GCA_031177555.1 Chloroflexota bacterium | reverse complement strand
GACGCACGCACATGCCCCGACTGCCGGATCGCCGTCGCCCCTGACTTCCGGTTCTGTCCATCCTGCGGGATCGCGCTCGAACCGCCGGGCATCGCCGAAGAGCGGCCGGCCGTCGATGACTCGCTTCCCGCCGCTCCCTCGCAACCATCCGGGCCCGGGTGGGTGGCCGAGCGCCGCTTGGTATCGGTCCTGTTCATGGACCTCGTGGGGTTCACGCGGCTCTCCGAGCAGCTCGACCCGGAGGACGTGCGCGAGATCCAGTCGCGCTACTTCGAGGCTGCCCGCTCGACGGTGGCCCACTTCGGCGGATCGCTCGAGAAATTCATCGGCGATGCCGTCATGGCCGTGTGGGGGACCCCCGTGGCACGGGAGAACGACGCCGAGCGGGCCGTCCGCGCGGCGCTGGAGATCCTGCGCAAGGTGGCTGCCATGGGAACGCCGACGGCAGGCGGGCTGCAGGCTCGCGCGGCCGTCACCACCGGCGAGGCAGCGGTCACCCTGGACATCGACGGCGAGGGCATGGTCACCGGCGATCTGGTCAACACCGCCTCGCGGCTGCAGGAGGCGTCGCCTCCGGGCACGCTGCTCGTGGACGAGGCGACCCGCCGTGCGCTCGGCGGCGTCCTCCAGTTCGAGGCGGCCGGACAGCAGTCCCTCAAGGGCAAGGCCGTGCCGGTGGCCGCCTGGCGCGTCGTCGAAGCCGCCCCGGGTGTGGCGGAGAAGCCGGCCGGGCACCTCGGCCCGTTCGTGGGCCGGGCCTCGGAGCTGCGCGCGCTGGATGACGTGGCCAATTCGATGCTCGACGAGCGGCGGATGACAGTCGTGTCCGTCGTCGGCGTGGCCGGGATCGGGAAGAGCCGGCTGGCGTGGGAGTTCGAGCGCATGACCGGCTCGCGGGGTGGACTGCGTTGGTACCGGGGCAGGCCGCCGCGCTGGGGGCAGGGCACGGCCTTCGCACCGCTGGCGGAGATGGTGCAGCGTGGCGTGGGGGTGTCGGTCGATGACCCGTCCGAGGTCGTCCGCCGCGCGGTGGACGCCGCGCTCGCGCGGCTCGTCGCCGACGAGTCCGAGCGGGAGTGGCTGCAGCCACGCCTGATCGTGCTGCTGGACCCGTCCGCCTCCGGGACGGATGGCGTGGCGGCCGAACGCGAAGAGCTGTTCGCCGCGTGGCGCCGCTACCTGGAGGCGGAGGCGGAGTCGGCGCCGATCGCGCTCGTCCTCGAGGACCTGCAGTGGGCGGAGGGGGAGCTTCTCGATTTCCTCGACTACCTGGCCAGCTGGTCGCGCCGGCGGCCGATCCTGATCGTGGGTCTCGCGCGTCCGGAGCTGCTTGAGTCCCGGCCGACCTGGGGCGCCGGGATTCCGCATTTCACCGCGATGCACCTCGATCCGCTGCCCGATCACGACGTCGACGAGCTGCTGCGCGCCCTCGCGCCGGGCCTGGCGGCCGAGACGGCGGCCGGCATCCGGCGCAGGGCCGAGGGCGTTCCGCTCTACGCGGTCGAGATGGCACGGATGCTGACCGAGCATCCCGCGGTGCCAGCCGGAGGCAGCGGGCGCGGGACCGTCGAGATCCCCGAGTCGCTGCACGCGCTGCTCGCCGCGCGGATCGACGCCCTGCCCGCCGCGGAGCGCTCCCTGCTGCTGAGCGCGGCCGTGCTCGGGCGCCGCTTCCGCCCGGATGCGCTCGCGACGCTGGCCGCCATCGATCGCGGCACCCTGGGGCGGCGGCTGGGGGCACTCGTGCGTCGCGAGCTGCTGGTGGTGGACGATGATCCGGCCTCCCCGGGCCGTGGTCAGGTGAGCTTCGTGCAGGACCTGGTGCGCGAGATCGCGTACAAGACACTCTCGCGTCGAGAGCGGCGAGCTCGGCACCTGGCCGTGATCGACTACCTGGAGTCCAGCCAGGACGCCGACCGCATCGAGCCGATGGCCGAGCACCTGCTCGCCGCCCACGCGGCGAGCCGGACGGATCAACCGGACGCTGCGGCCATCGCCGAGCGAGCCCGAGAGGCCCTGCGACTGGCCGCCGACCGGGCCAAGGCGCTGCACGCGCCGCAGCGGGCCCTCGCCCACCTCGATCGCGCGCTGGCGCTGACGACGGAGCCCGGCCCGCGTGCCGACGTCCTCGAGGCCGCGGCCGCGGCGGCTCGCGCGGCGGCCCGCTTCGCGGCGGCGGAGGCGTACCTGCGCGAGGCGATTGACCTGCGCGATGGGATGGGCGACACGGGGGCATCGACCCGGCACCGCGCCCAGCTCGCCAGCCTGCTGCTCCAAGCGCAGCGCAGCGAGACGGCGTTGGCCGAGCTCGAGGCCGCGTGGCTGGAGACCTCGGGCGAGGATGGATCCGACGCGATGGTCCATCTTCCGGCCGAGCTCGCCCGCGCGTACATGCTGCGCTTCGACAACGCGCGGGCAGTGGAGTGGGCACAGCGCGCCATGGAGGCTGCCGGCCCCGATCCAAACGATGCGCGCCGCGCCCTCGCCATCGATGCGCGCGTGACGCTGGGGACCGCGTACGCCCAGATGGGGCGCGCCGACGAGGGCCTGACGGAGCTGCGCCGGGCGATCGACGAGGCGGCCGCAGCGGCCCTCGGATCAATCGAGCTGCGGGCGCGGACGAACCTGGCCTGGCTCACCATCGCTGACGATCCGCACGCCTCGAGCGAGACGGCACGCCGCGGCCTGGAGCTGGCGGAGCGCCTCGGCAGCCGGGACTGGGCGCTGCACCTGCTGGACATCGCCGCCATCGTGGCGGTGGACACGGGCGACTGGGATTGGGCCGTCGACGCCCTGGAGGCGGCCGCCGAAGGAGAGCAGCCGACCGGCTACCGGCTGGACTTCGCGGCCACGCGGGCGATCATCGCGGCCCTGCGCGGCCAACCCGATGCGCTGGAGCCGGTGGAACGCCTTGGGCAGCTGGAGCCCGACCTCGATCCGCAGGCCGTCGGCTGGGTCGACATCGCCCGCGCGCTGGGAGCGGCCTTCGGCCGCGAGCCGCAGCGCGCGCTGCATCTCGCCAAGGCGGCCGCCAGGAAGACGGTGGGTTGGGAGCGCGGCGAGGCGCTGGCGCTGACCGGTCGGCTGGCCGCCTGGAGCGGCGACGCCGCCTCGGCGTCGGCCGCGCTGGCGGAGCTGGAGGCCGAGCCGTCGTGGGGACGCGCCGCCGCGGCCAGGCTTCGCACCCTGCGCGCCGCCGTGCACGCGACGCACGGATCCGACCGGGACGCGGCCGTGGAGTGGACGGCGGCGCTGGGCGCCTGGCAGGAGCTGCGCCTGCCGCTGCGCGAGGCACTGTGCCGGCTGGACCGGTATCGCCTGGCACACGACCCGGCCGATGCCTCGGCAGCCGCGGCCATCTTCGAATCCCTGGGTGCCACGGCCCTGATCGAGGCTGCTGTCTCGACGAGCTGAGGGACCGACCAGGGGATCGGTCCCTCGTGCGCGCCGCCAGCGTGCCGCGTCAGAAGAGCCCGATCACGTTCAGGATCCAGATCACCAGGATGACCAGCAGGACGAGGGACAGGACGTCCCACATGGACCCGGCCGCGCCGTACCAGCCGGCCCGCGGGCCGAGGGCCCCCAGGAGCAGCAGCACAAGCACGATGATGATGATCCAGTCGAGCATCACGTCCTCCTTCGAGTGCGATCGTCGCGGCCAGCGGTCGCGACAGCGGCCCGCGCACTACGCCCCGGAGGCGAGTCGCTCCCCGTAGTCGGGATGACGCTCGATCCAGGCGCGAATGAACGGGCAACGAGGAACGACGGGCATGTGGCGTGCCAGCGCATCGTCCAGGGCGGCCCTGGCCAGGCGGCTGCCGAGCCCGCGCCCGCC
>JAPSGM010000002.1 GCA_031177555.1 Chloroflexota bacterium | reverse complement strand
CCGACTCCGACACGATGGGCACCCTCGCCAAGCGGACGTACGAGCTCGTGGACGACCAGGTGGCGCAGCTGATGGACGAGCGCACGGCCCAACGCGGGACGGCGGTGAGCGATGCCCCACACGTCGAATTCGCGAACTACTACGAGCAGGCGCTGCGCATCATCGGCGCCTGGGTGGACCGTGAGAAGGTGCGCGACCTGTTCTTCTTCGAGCAGGAGGGGTCGTTCGTGATGCGCACGCTGCAGGCCGGCTCGGGCGGCAGCATCGGCCACCGCCTGGCCGAGTTCACGCGGGAAGAGATTGTGGCTATGATCGACGCGGCACCGCAGCAGCGCGCCGCGCCGGCCATGCCCGGCGCTCCCACAGGGGAGGCTCCGAAATGAAGGCTCTGAAGGTCGTCCTCATCAGCGTCGGCGCACTCCTCGCCGCGCTGATCGTCATCCCGCTCACCATCCTGGCCGGCCTGTTCGTGTGGCTGAAGCTGACCGAGGAGGCGGAGGACGAGGACCTGGAGATCGAGGACACCGTCTGAGGGCGAGCCCGATCACCCCGTGCTGAGCGCCCAGGCGGCCGTCCAGCACACCGCCGCAGCCAGGATGCCGTACCACAGGCGGTTGGCGTTGCCGGCGCCCTGGGCCACGGCGGCCATCCCGAGCAGTCCCAGGCCGATGGCCGGCGGGCCGGGCCGCTCCCCGATGACGAGGGCCGTGCCGACGCCGGCCCCGACCGCCAGGGCAGCCGCGTAGGCGACCCACACCGACGCCCGCGGGCCGAGAACCTGCGCCAGGCTGCGCGATCCGGTGGCGGCGTCGGCGGCGAAGTCGCGGGTGACGTTGGCGAGGTGCGCCGCGGCGGCGAACGGCGCCACCAGCGGCACCGCCGGCAGCACGCGCTCGAGCGGTACGCCCACGCCAGCCGCGATCCACAGCGGCAGCAGGCCGAAGCTGACCAGGTAGGGCAGCACGGAGAGCGGCGTGCGGGAGAGCCACAGGTTGTAGGCCAGTGCCGAGAGCGTGGCCGCCGCCCCGAGCGACAGGGCCAGGGTCCCGAGCCGGAGCGAGGCCGCCAGCTGGAGCGCCAGGCCGGCCGACGCGATCCAGGTGGCCGCCTCCGGCGACAGGTCACCGCCGGCCAGCGGCTTGCCCACGCGCCCCGCAGCCTGGTCGCGCGACCGATCGACCAGGTCGTTCACGGCGCCGGTGAAGACCTGGGACCCAAGCACCGCGCCCACGGTCAACAGCCACCGCTCGCCGACCTCCTGCCCGGCCTGCAGCAGCAGGATGGCGCCCATCGCGCCGGACAGCGTGGTGACCGCCAGCGTGGGGGCCGGGTGCACGAGCCTGGCGCCGGCCAACGCGGTCGGGAGGAGCCGCATCGGACCATGCTAGGTGTCCTCGGGAGGCAAGGATGCTGGCACGCCGTATGCACTTCCGGTCCGCATGAAGCGGAACACCGACCGCGCGCGCCGGGAGCGCAACGTCCGCGCGCTCACCGACCGCATCCAGCAGCACCTGCGCCTCCAGCGCGAGGTGCTGTGGCACCCGCGCCTGGGGCTCGTCGGGCCCCACCATCCGATCCCGGTCGCGGCGCGGGACGCCCGGCGCAGCTGGACCCGCCGCTAGCGCCACCGGCCTTCTCGCGCGGGCGCCGGCCACGCCATCGGTCAGGCCCGATGCGCTACACTGACACCCCGAGTTGGAAGTGACGCCCCACTTGCGCCTTGCCCGGAAACGGGACGCCCCAGTCACGCGGCAGAGGTAGCTGAGCAATGCCGAAGTATGTCTTCGTCACGGGCGGCGTCACCAGTTCGCTCGGCAAGGGCATCACGGCCGCATCCATCGGGCGCATCCTGAAGGCGCGCGGCATCCCGGTCTCGATCCTCAAGCTCGACCCCTACATCAACATCGACCCGGGGACCATGTCGCCGTACCAGCACGGCGAGGTGTTCGTCACCGACGACGGGGCCGAGACGGACCTCGACCTCGGCCACTACGAGCGCTTCATCGACGAGAACCTGTCGCAGGCCAGCAACGTCACCACAGGGCGCATCTACCAGAGCGTGATCGCCAAGGAGCGTCGCGGCGACTACCTCGGCGGTACGGTGCAGGTCATCCCGCACATCACCAACGAGATCAAGGAGCGCATCGCGCGCGTCGCGCGCGAGGGCACCGGCAGCGTGGCGGCCAGCGGCCTGGCGGCGCACGGCGTGGTGATCGTGGAAGTGGGCGGAACCGTCGGCGACATCGAGTCGCTGCCGTTCCTGGAGGCGATCCGCCAGATGCGCAAGGACGTCGGGCGGCGCAACGTGCTGTACGTCCACGTCACCTGGCTGCCGTCCATCGGCGCCACCGGCGAGCTGAAGACCAAGCCCACCCAGCACTCGGTCAGCACGCTGCGCGGCATCGGCATCCAGCCCGACGTCATCGTCCTGCGCAGCGACGAGCCGATCGACGACGAGATCCTGGACAAGGTGGCGCTGTTCACCGACGTCGACGCCCACGCCGTGATCCCGCTGCGGACCGCGCGCAGCATCTACGAGGTGCCGCTGCAGCTCGAGCGCGCCGGCATGGGCAAGCTCATCACCCGCGAGCTGGAGCTGCCCTCCACCGAGCCGGACCTCTCGGACTGGCAGGAGCTGATAACCCGCATCCGGGCGCCACGCCCGGAGCTGGAGGTCGCGATCGTGGGCAAGTACACCGAGCTGCCCGACGCGTACATCAGTGTCAGCGAGGCGCTGAAGCACGCCGCCCTGCACCATCGCGTCGACGTCAGGGTGCGCTGGGTCGGCTCCGAGCAGCTCGAGCGGCTGGAGCCGGCGCAGGTCGCCGACGAGCTGCACGGCGTGGCCGGCGTGCTGGTCCCCGGCGGCTTCGGCTACCGAGGGGTGGAGGGCAAGGTGCGCGCCATCCGCTGGGCGCGCGAGAACCGCGTGCCGTACCTGGGCCTGTGCCTTGGCCTGCAGTGCGCCGTGGTCGAGTTCGCCCGATACGCGCTGGGGACCGATGACGCCAACAGCAGCGAGTTCAACGTCTTCACGGAGCACCCGGTGATCGACCTCATGCCCGACCAGATCGAGGTCACCGACAAGGGCGGCACCATGCGGCTCGGGCTCTATCCCGCGCGACTCGAGGAGGGCTCCAGGACGCGCGCCGCCTACGGCGACGAGATCGCCTACGAGCGGCACCGCCACCGGTTCGAGGTCAACAACGCCTACCGCGAGCGGCTGGCCGAGGCGGGCATGTGGTTCAGCGGCGTCTCCCCGGACGGCCGCCTGGTCGAGTACATCGAGCTGCGCGACCACCCGTGGTTCGTGGCGACCCAGGCGCATCCGGAGCTGAAGAGCCGCCCCAACCGGCCCCACCCGCTCTTCCGCGACTTCGTCGGCGCGGCGGCCGCGAAGGCGGGGCTGGCGCTGGCCGAGGGGCGACCGGCGAAGGAGCCACAGCCGGCGAAGCAGGGGCGACGGCCCGCCGCGCCGGAGCCGCAACCGGCCGGGGTGGAGCCGACCGCCGACCGATGACCACCGGCGCCACGCCCACGAAGCGCCCGCGCCGGGCGCCCGCGCGGTTCGACCTGGCCGCGTACGGCGCCGAGCTGGACCGCTTCATGGAGCAGGTCGGCGAGGCGTACTACCGCCAACTGGCCGGGCTCGAGGCGGCCATGGGGCTGGAGGCCATCTACCGGGAGCACGCCGGGCTGTTCCATGCCCGCGCCATCCGGTTGCTGGACAAGCTGTCCGGCGGGGAGGGCGAGGAGGCGGCCCAGGCGCGGGCACTGCGGGCGTTCGCGGTGGAGGAGCACCTCTCGGCGGGCGTGGCGGACCTGACCGAGCGGATCGCCAGCACCGAGGCACAGGCGGTGGTGGTGTGGCGTGGTGAGCGCATCGCCTACCGCGACGTCTGGAACCGGGCCACCGACATCGCGCACCGGGCCGAGCGCAATGCCCTGGCGGCCTCCTACTACGAGGCGGTCGAGGCCATCAACCCGCTGCGCCAGGAGCGCCTGCTCCGCATGGCCGATGCCGTGCGCGAGCTCGGCTACGCGGACGTGCCGGACATGGTGCGCCAGACCGCCGGCTTCCACCCGGAGGCCCTCGCCGCCCAGCAGCGCGCCTTCCTGGTCGACTCGGAGACCGTCTACTTCGCCGCGCTGCGGCGGAACCTTGCCGAGATCGACATCGAGCAGGGCGATGCCTCCCGGGCGGACCTGGCCCGCATCCTGCGCGGGTCAGGCTGGGACGCCTGGTTCCCGGCACGCGGGATGGTGCCGGCCCTGCGCAGCACGCTGGCCGGCATGGGCATCGACCTCGACGCGCAGGGCGCGATCCAGCTGGACGTGGAGCGGCGCGAGCGGAAGTCACCCCGCGCCTTCTGTGCCACGGTGCGCGTGCCGGACGACGTTCGGCTGGTGATCCAGCCGCGGGGCGGCTGGGATGACTATGCGGCCCTGCTGCACGAGGCCGGCCACGCCGAGCACTTCGCGCACGTGTCACCCGACCTGCCGGTCGCCTTCCGACGGCTGGGCGACGCCAGCCTGACCGAGGGCTACGCGGCGCTGCTGGAGCTGCTGGTGGGCGAGCCGGCCTGGCTGATGGAGCACGTCGGCATGCCCGAGACGGAGGCGGTCGCCTTCGCCGACTTCAACGCCTTCTGGCAGCTGGCGCGGGCCCGCGCGCTCGCCGCTCGGCTGATCTACGAGCTCTTCCTGCATCGCGAGCCCGACCTGGACCTGGCTCGCGAGCAGTACGCCGGCATGATCGGGCACACCCTGGGCGTCATCACGGCGCCGCAGGAGTACCTGGCCCAGACCGATGACCACCTGTACGTGGCCCGCTATGCCCGATCGGTGATGGTCCAGGGCGCGCTGTCGGCGTGGCTGCAGGCCGGCTTCGGGGAGTCATGGTGGCGCTCGCCCGAGGCCGGCGGGGCGCTGACCCGCTCGTGGTCGCGCGGCCAGCAGTGGAATGCGCAGGACGTGGTTGCGCATCTCGGGTATGATCGTCTTGACTGGCGACCGGTCCTGCGTCAGATCCGGACGCGACTCATCGGCGAGATGAGTGGATACGGCGGGCCCAACATCACCACACGAGCTGGGACCCGCAAGGTCTGACTTTACCCGGGCGCCCGTCATCCCACGAAGCGGGCCATCCTGGCAGCGTGGCACGGCCCAGGCGCATGCCGAGCCTGCCGAGGTGGCTTCGCCGGACCCACCATCCACTCGTTCGAGGTCCACTTCCCCGATGAACCACGGCTCGCAGCAGAGGGCGCGATGAGCGACGAGGGGCGCCCGCCGCGCCGCAACCGGCCACGCCGCCGACAGGACGGCCAGCGCAGGCAGCAGCCGCGCGCCGCCTACACCCGCCGCCGCAACGAATACGCCTCCGGGCAGTACTCCTCGATCTATGCCGGCCCGTTCCCGACCGACGAGGACGAGATGAACGGCGGGATGAACCTGGCCGACCTCCAGGCCAAGAGCGTGGATGAGCTGCGCGAGCTGGCCGGGGAGCACGGCATCGAGAACTACGACGAGCTGGAGCACTCGGACCTCGTGCTCAAGCTGCTCGACGTCGTGCCGCTGGCGCCGACCCATCCCCGCCGGGAGGTCAGCACCCAGCCGGGCGAGGCGACAGGCATCCTCGAGATCGTCGACGAGGGCTTCGGCTTCCTGCGCCGCCATGGCGTCATGCCGTCGCCGGACGACATCTACGTCAGCTCCTCTCAGGTGCGCCGCTTCGGGCTGCGCACCGGCGACAAGGTCACCGGCCAGACCCGCCCGCCGAAGGACCAGGAGAAGTACTGGGGCCTGCTCCGCGTCGACACCGTGAACGGGGTCGACCCGGAGACGGCCAAGCGGCGACCCTACTTCGACTCGCTGGTGCCGGTCTTCCCCGACGAGATGTTCGACCTGGAGAGCGACCAGAAGAATCTGACCCAGCGCCTGATCAACCTGATCAGCCCGATCGGCAAGGGGCAGCGCGGGCTGATCCTGTCTCCGGCCAAGGCCGGCAAGACGACGGTGCTGAAGCACATCGCGCACGGGATCAGCGACAACTACCCGGAGACGCTCCTCATGGTCGCGCTCATCGGCGAACGGCCGGAGGAGGTCACCGACATGCAGCGCTCGGTGAACGGCGAGATCTACGCCTCCACCTTCGACGAGCCGACCGAGAACCACACGCGCGTGGCCGAGATGGCGCTCGAGATCGCCAAGCGCCAGGTGGAGACCGGCCGGGACGTGGTGATCCTGCTCGACTCGATCACCCGCCTGGCGCGGGCCTACAACCTCGCCCTGCCGGCATCGGGCAAGACCCTCTCCGGCGGCGTGGACCCGGTCGCCCTGTACCCGCCGAAGCGTTTCTTCGGCGCGGCGCGCAACGTGGAGGGCGGCGGCAGCCTGACGATCATCGCCACCTGCCTGGTCGACACCGGCTCGCGCATGGACGACGTCATCTACGAAGAGTTCAAGGGCACCGGCAACATGGAGCTGGCGCTCGACCGGAAGCTGTCCGAGAAGCGCATCTTCCCGGCCATCGACGTCCTGCGCTCCGGCACGCGGCGCGAGGAGCTGCTCCTCGACGAGAACTCGCTGCGCATGGTGTGGACGATGCGCCGCATGCTGTCGGCGGTGGGTCCGAACGAGGGGATCGAGCTGCTCATGCAGCGGCTGGGCAAGACCAAGGACAACGCCGAGTTCCTCGTGTCGCTGTCGAAGAGCGTCGAGGCCTCCGAGCGCTAGCGCCGGTCCCACGCGTTCCGTGCGAGCCCTCCTCCCGCTCTCGCTGGTCGGCCTGCTGCTGGCGGCCTGCGGCACCTCGCCGTCCCCATCGGTCCCGGCTGCGTCTTCGTCAGCGAGCCACGCCGGCTCGCTGACGCCCGACCCGAGCGATGACACCGCCCAGGTGGTGCCGGCGCCCGGCTCGGACAGCGAGGTCTACAGTCCCAACCCCGGCGCCATCGTGGTCGCCATCGATCCCGGCCACGGCGGCTGCCTGGACTGGGGTGTGCCCAACCCGTGGGACAACACCATCGACAAGGCCGAGAAGGCCGACACACTGGCCATCGGAATGGCACTGCGCGAGCTGCTGGAGGCGCAGGGCATCACGGTGGTCATGACCAGGACCGATGACTCCGCCCTGGCGGGCGACCGCTATCCCAGCCTGGACTGCGACGGCCCACCCTGGCGTGACGTCGACGGGAACGGCGAGGCGGGCTTCGAGGAGACCGGCCGCACCCGGACGCGCGACGAGCTGCAGGCCCGGCTCGACCTGGCGAACGTGGCGCGGGCCGACCTGCTGGTCAGCATCCACATCAACGCGATGGCCCAGGGCGACGTCGTGCACGAGATCGCGGCCACGCAGACCTTCTACGACGACGAGACGCCCTGGGGCGAGGCCGGCAGCGGCGAGCTGGGTCGCCGCGTGCAGGCCGGCGTGGTGGACGCCCTCGACCGGGAGGCCGACTACCGGCGCCAGGACCGCGACACGCAGGCGGTGGCGTACTACATCGTGTCGCGGCAGTGGCGGGACGGCGATCGCTGCGAGACTCGCGGCGACGAGTGGTGCAAGCCCCACCGTGCGGCCCAGCTGCCGGCCGTGCTGGCCGAGGTCGGCTCGATGTCGCTCGAGGCCGAGAGCGAGCTGCTGGCGTCTGACGAGGGGCGCCGGGCCGTGGCCGCCGGCCTGTACGAGGGGATCCGCGCCTGGCTGGCCGAGCGGCCGCTTGCCGTCCGCTACGACGCGCTGGTCGACGGCGGCGGGGCGGGGATCCGTCCGCCCACGCAGCCCGGCCAGGGAGCGCCGTTCTGGGCCGCCGCCCTGCCGGCCGACGTCGCTGCCGAGGGCGCCCTGCCGGTGCGCCTCACCAACACGGGTACCCGGGCCTGGCCGAGCGGCGTGCAGCTGCTCGCCGGCCGCGGGGCCTCGGGGGCCCCGTACCTCACCGATGCGCCGGAGCTGCAGCCCGTCGAGGTGGAGGTGCCGGCCCTGCAGCCGGGCGAGTCGGTCACGCTGACCGTCCCGCTCGCGCCGCCGCCGGCGGAGAGGACCCTGGCCTGGATCACGCTCGCGGACGACCGCGGCGAGCCGTTCACCGATCTCGGGTCGCCCGCTTTGCAGGTCGCCTGGGAGCCCTGAGCCGAGCGCGACCCAGGTTGACCCGGCGTGAAGGCCGCTGGTAGCATCCCCGGCAGCGATCTCGGGCCGGCACGCTGCTGCCACCGTCGGCCAGGGGGTTGAGCGGGGTCGCGAGCGGAAGACATCCGATCCCGGAGACATTCGTATTGCCCGACTCGCGACGGTCGCTGCGCCGGACCACGCTCCCACGCCTGCTGTCACGCGGCTTCGTGCATCTCGTGGTCGTCGGCCTGGTCGTCTCGACGGCCGCGCTCGGCGTCTCCTCCTTCCGCCGCGACGCCTCGCAGCGGCCGACGTCGCGCACCGAAGCCTTCTCGGCGTTCTCGTTCCAGTTCGTCGCCCCAGCCCGCGCCGCCGCCGGCGACGCCGGCGAGCCGCGCAGCACCACCTTCGAGCTCGTGCCGGATCCGGACGGCGGCGATCCCATCCTGTCACGTCGCGCCACGCGGTTCATCCCTTCGATTTCCCCCACGCCCCTGCCGACCCCCGTCGCGCCACCGTCGCCCGCGCCCGACCCCGCCGCGCCGGCACCACCGAGCGCGCAGCCGGCGCGCGTGGTCGGCACCGGGTCATTGCTGTGGCCGGTGGATGGTGGCAGCGTCAGCCAGTACTTCCACGCCGGTCACCCGGCGCTCGACATCGCGGCGCCGTACGGCACGTCTGCCTTTGCCACCGATTCCGGCGTGGTCACGTGGGCCGGGTGGCGCGGCAACGGCGGCGGCTACGTGGTGGCGATCGACCATGGGAACGGCATGAGCACCGCCTACAACCACCTCGGCTCGATCTGGGTCTCGGCCGGCCAGGCCGTGTCGCGCGGCCAGGGCATCGGTGCGGTGGGATGCACGGGCATCTGCACCGGCCCGCACCTCCACTTCGAGGTCGTGGTCGGCGGCGTCAACGTCAACCCGCTCCGATACCTCTGACCCTCGGCCGCCATCGGCCCGCGGGGCAGCCGTTTACTATCATCGGCCGCGCATGTTCGCTGACCACGTCCGGATCTTCGTGGCGGCCGGCGACGGCGGCGACGGGTCCCGCTCCTTCCGCCGAGAGGCCCACGTCCCGCGGGGCGGGCCCGACGGCGGCGACGGCGGCGGCGGCGGGGACGTGCTGCTGCTGGCCGAGCCCGGGATGACGACGCTGGGGGACTTCCGCCGCCGACGCCACATCCGCGCCAGGCCAGGCGGGCGCGGAGCGGGGCGGCGCGCGCACGGCCGCAACGGCGCCGACGTGGTGATCCCCGTCCCGCCCGGGACCGTGGTCCGTGCCGCCGCGGAGGCGACGGGCGAGCCGGGCGGGTGGCTCGGCGAGCTGCTGGTTCCCGGCGACCGGCTGGTCGTCGCCCGGGGCGGCCGCGGCGGCCGCGGCAACGTGCACTTCGCCACGCCGACCCACCGTGCGCCGACCCACTTCGAGAAGGGCCAGCCGGGCGAGCAGCGCTGGATCGAGCTGGAGCTCAAGCTCATCGCGGACATGGGCCTGGTGGGCGCGCCCAACGCCGGGAAGTCGACCCTGCTCGCCGCCCTGACGGCCGCGCGCCCGGAGGTCGCCGGCTACCCGTTCACCACCATCAGTCCCAACCTCGGTGTCATCGAGTTCGACGACGAGCGCAGCGCGGTGATCGCCGACGTCCCGGGGCTGATCGAGGGAGCGCACGAGGGCCAAGGGCTGGGCCACGCCTTCCTGCGGCACGTGGAGCGCACCCGCGTCCTGGTGGCCGTGGTCGACGGTGCCGCCGACGACCCGGCGGGGGACTGGCAGGTGGTCGCCGACGAGCTGCGCCTGCACGACCCGGCCCTGCTCCAGCGCCCGATGCCGATGGTCGTCACCAAGCACGACCTCCCGGAGGTGCGGCATCGCTGGCCGCAGGTGCGCCGCCGCCTGGCCGGGGCCGGGCAGCGCCCGCTCGCCGTGTCGGCCCACGACGGGACGGGCCTTGCAGAGCTGCGGCGCGCGCTGGCGGACGCGCTCGACGAGGCGGAGCGCCGTGCCGCGGAGGTCGCCGCCGAGGCCCCCGTGCGCGTCCACCGCTTCGACCCGCTGGACGCCGGCTGGCAGGTCGTGGCCGAGCCGACGGGGCTGCGGGTGCGCGGCCGGCGGATCGAGTCCGCGGCCGCCAGGACGGACTTCGAGAATCCCGAGTCGCGCGACCGCTTCCAGCGCACGCTCGAACGGCTCGGCATCGACGCCGAGCTGCGGCGCATGGGAGCCGCGCCGGGGACGCTGGTGCGCATCGGGCGTACCGAGCTCGAATGGGGCGACGACGAGTGAGCGGACCCACCCTGCTGGCGCGTCCCGCCCGGAAGGGCACGGTCACGCCCTCGGCGGAACCCGCGCCGGCGGTGGAGCGCCGGCGGGACGCCGGCGCCGCCGAGCGCATCGGCGTCCTGGGCGGCACCTTCGACCCGCCGCACGTCGGCCACCTGTGGCTGGCGACCCTCGCCGCCGACGCGCTGGAGCTGGACCGCGTCCTGTTCATGCCGGCCTCGCAGCCCCCGCACAAGCGCCGCCGGCGGATGAGCTCGGCCGGCGACCGGCTGCTCATGACCCGGCTGGCCGTTGCCGGTGACCCCCTCTTCGAGCTGTGCCCGATCGAGATGGAGCGGCCCGGCCCCTCGTTCACGGTGGACAGCGTCAGCGAGCTGCTGACGATGTACCGCGGCAGCCGGCTCTTCCTGCTCATGGCCGCCGACTCGCTGTCGCAGGTCGACACGTGGCGGGAGCCCGATCGGCTCCTCTCCCTGGTCGAGTGGGCCGTTGGACCGCGTCCCGGTACGCCGCTCCCCGCCCGCGAGGCGCTGCGGGAGCGGTTCGGCAGCAGCGCGTCCCGCATCCATGTGCTGGACGGCCCGTCGCTCGGCGTCAGCGCGTCGGAGATCCGGCGCCGGGTGGCGGCCGGTCGGGCCATCCGCTACCTTGTGCCGGTGGCCGTGGAGGAGCTGATCGCTGACCGGCGCCTCTACCGCCGCGCGACGAGCCGCTGAGGCAGGACCTCGCCGTTGAGGCGCCGCCACGGCCGGGTAGCAGGAGGACGACCTGGGCGAACCGGCAACCGGACCCGACCTGAGCGATGCCACCGAGCTGGCGCATCGGATCGTGGACATCGCGTCGGACAAGAAGGGATCGGACATCGTCCTGCTGCGCACCGCGGAGCTCACCACCATGGCGGACTACTTCGTGATCGCCTCGGGGCGCAGCGATCGCCAGGTGCAGGCCCTCTCCCAGGCGATCATCGACGAGCTGCGCGACGACGGCATCCGTCCGCTGGGGGTCGAGGGCCAGTCGAGCGCGCGCTGGGTGCTGATCGACTATGGCGGCATCATCGTGCACCTGTTCGCGCCGGAGGAGCGCGAGTACTACGGCCTCGAGCGACTGTGGAGCCAGGCCGCCCAGGTGGTGCGTATCGTCTGACCCGGGTACCGCATCGGTACTAGGACCGCCTGCGCCGGTCATCCTATTGAGGCACCGATGCGGTGGCTCCCATGCTCGGCGCCATGACCCAGGGCACCGAGCCGGTACGCGCGCTGGAGACCTGCCGTTTCTGCGGTGGCGCGCTCCTGACCAGCGTGTTCGACACCGCCTTCCGCGACCCGCTGGCCGATGAGCGCCTCTTCTTCGCCATCCCCGGGGCGCTGTGCGTGCCGTGTCGCCAGCTCTACGTCGACCAGCAGCTGATCGGCATCCTGGGCCTCGCCGAGGCCCGCTGCACCTTCGCCATCGAGAGCGACCGCGTCCTGCGCGCCGGCGCCGCCTAGCGCCGCGCCGCCGCCTGGCGGCCGGCTGCGGCCGCCTGCCGCTTCGTCGCCGCCTCGCGCGGCGTCCCGATCAGGAACTCGCCGATCCAGGCCGATACCGCCGCCTCCGGCGCCAGGGCGTTCGTCTTGATCGCCAGGTCGGCCTCGAACAGGCCGCGCAGCATCGCCTCCAGCTCGTGGCCCCGATAGCGAGCGGTGGCCTCGACGAGCCGCTCGGCCATGCGCGCGTTGCCGCGCGCCGCGCGCCGGGCGATCTCCTGCGGCGACGCCCTGCGGCTGACGAGGTCGCGCACCACCAGCAGGTCCGAGATGCGGCCGGCCAGCGCCGCGGTGATGCGCAGCACCGGCTGGCCCTCGGCCAGTGCCCGATCCAGGGCCCGCGCCGCCGCCGTCGCGTCCCGGCGGTCGACCGCGTTGGTGATGGCGTACAGGCTGGCGGGACGTGCGTCGGCCACGAGCACCTCCACGTCGCTGATGGCGATGGGCCGATCGCCGGCGTAGGTGGCCAGCTTGCGCAGCTCGCCGTCGGCCAGCCGCGTCTGGTCGCCACGCTCCACGTCCGTCTCGACCACCGCCCCGCCGACCCGATCGGCCAGGGCGGCCGCGGCGCGTGGCTCGATCCGGACGCCGAGCGCCTCGGCATGCCGCCGCACCCAGGCCTGCAGCTCGGCGCGCCGAGGAGCGTTGCGCTGCTCCACCGCGCCGCCGCGGGTGACGACGGCGCTCTCCAGCCTGGCGAGCAGGGCCGGCGGCCTCGCGGCGTCGCGGCTGGACCGCACGTCGACCAGGGCCAACGCCGCCCCGTCGGGCAGTCGCTCGACCAGGCCCAGCAGCCGCTCGGTCGCCGCGGCCGAGCGCCCGGCGGCGCGCAGCGGCTGCCGCAACACGGCAAGGTGCGACCCGAACAGGCCGACGGTGCCGGCCTCCACGCCGGCCCGCTCGATGGCCGCCTCGTCGGGCGATCCGGCCGGCACGATCTCCACCCGCTCATCGGCCCCGATGCGCTGGGCGAAGGCGCGCACGACCTGATCGAGCTGGAAGCCGTCGTCGCCGTGCGCCAGCAGCAGCGAGGCGCTCACGCGGGCACGCCCGCCTCCCAGGCCGCGCGCAGACGCGCCACCAGGCCGTCCACCGGCAGCCCGGCCACCTCGGCCAGCTCCGCCTCGAGCGCGTGGGCAGCGCGGCGCGCCAGCTCGAGCTGCTCGCGGTACTCGGGATGCCGCAGCGCCATGTCGTCGATGCGCTCGTCGGTGGTGAGGAACTCCTGCGCCACGTGCCGATCGGCGACCGACAGCGCCACCGACGGCCACCCACGCGGGTAGCGCTCCTCGTCGAGCAGCGCCGTCACCGGGTGGGAGGCGATCGGGACGGCCAGCTCCTCGTGGCCGGCGTCCACCATCCAGGCGGCGCCCACGACCCCATGGATGCCCGAACGACGGGTCTCGGGCTTGTCGACGTCGTGCAGGAGGGCGGCGACCTCGACGAGGCCCACGTCCACCGGCACGCCGGCCCCCTGCACCAGCCGCGCGGCCTCCGCCGCGACGCTGGCCACGCCGCGCGAATGGCGGATGATCCCGTCCGGCAGCGCGTACGAGGCGAGAAGCTCCTCCGCGCGCTCGCGAGTGGGGACGGCCATGGACCGATGCTACCCGCATCCGCCGGTCCCCGGCGCTCGACGGCGATCTCCTTCCCGTCGACGACGATCTCGATGCTGCCGTCGCGATCGCTGCGCAGCACCTGCAAACCCGGGATTTCGGCCAGGTGGTCGAGAGTGACGGCGTGCGGGTGCCCGTACTCGTTGCCCATCCCGGTCGAGATCAGCGCCAGGCGCGGCCGCAGCGCCGCCAGCAGCTGCGGCCCGGTGGAGGAGTCGGAGCCGTGGTGGCCCACCTTCAGCACGTCCACCGGCTCCAGGACGCCGCGCTCGAGCAGCAGCCGCTCCACCGGCGCCTCGGCGTCGCCGGTCAGAAGGGCCCGGAAGCCGCCGCGCTCCAGGAGCGCCACGACCGAGGCGTTGTTGATGTCGCCGTCGGGCAGCGGTGCGGACGCGTCGGCATCGGTCGGGAACAGGATGGTGAGGACCGTGTCAGGGCCGAGCGGGACGCGCATCCCGGCGCGTGCCAGCTCGAAGTGGCCGCCCTCCGCGGCGGCCAGGGCCAGGAAGCGCGGGTAGGTCGGGTTATCGTAGGGGCGGCCGGGCTCCAGCACGAGCCCGACCCGGAAGCGCTCCAGGGCGGGTACCAGGCCTGCCACGTGGTCCTCGTGCGGGTGGGTCAGCAGCACGACGTCGATCTCCCGCTGCCAGAAGGGCAGCGCCTCCCCCAGCCGGCGCGCCGCCAGGTCCGGGTCGGGCCCGCCGTCGATCAGCAGCGTGGCCCCCGACGGCGCACGCACCAGGATGGCGTCGCCCTGCCCCACGTCGAGCATGAGGAGATGCAGCCGCCCGTCGGGGCGCGAGGCGATGGTCAGCGCCGCCAGCACGGCGAGCGTGGCGACCCCCACCGGGAGCGGGCGCGCGACGCGGCCCAGCCCGGGCACCGGCAGGTCGGCCGGCTGCGCGCCGGCCGGCAGGCGGCGGTGGGCCAGCAGCAGCATCGGGTACCAGGCGGCAACCGTCCAGGCCGGGACCGACGTGTCCAACGCGGCCAGCGGGACGCTCGCCGCGAGCTGGCCGGACAGGATCATCAGGCGCAGGTAGAGCCAGGCGGCGCCGCCGGCCGCCCAGGCCAGTGCATCGGTCAGCCCGGCAATGCGCAGGGCCTCGCCGAGCGCGCCGGCGACGGCGGCCGCGGCGCCGCACGCCATCACCACCGGCACGAGCGGCATGACCAGGACATTCGCCGCCGGGGACACCAGCGAGAGGCGCTCGAAGTTGACCAGGATCACCGGCAGGGTGGTGAGCTGCGCGGCGAGGGTGAGGGCCACCGGCTCGCGGACCAGCGCCGGCCACCGCCCGAACAGGCGCTCCAGGCCGCCGGCGAACCAGATCAGGCCCGCGGTCGCGAGCGCCGACAGCTGGAACCCCACGTCCCACAGGACCGGCGGCGCGGCCAGCAGCATGACCAGCGCGGCGGCCATAAGGGCCCCGACGGCGTGGGCCCGGGAGCCGCCCAGACGGGCCAGCACCAGGGCTCCGGCCATCAGCGCGGCGCGCATGACCGACGGAGACGCGCCGGTGAGCAGCACGTAGCCGGTCACCGCCAGGCAGGCGGTCCCGACCGCCAGCCAACGGCCGCCGCGCAGGCGGAGCAGCGGACGGGTCATCCCGCCCGCCAGCGCGGCCACGATGGCGATGTTCCAGCCCGAGATCGCCACAACGTGCGTCAGCCCGGCCGTGGCGAACGCATCCGATACCTCCGGCGCGATGCCTGCCCGAACGCCCAGTAGGATGCCCGCGCCCAGGGCCGCCTCGGGCTCGGGGACCACGGCGTTCAGCCCGCGGAGCAGGGTGCCGCGCAGGCCGCTCAGCGGGTCGGCCAGGGGCCCGCCGCTGCCGGCGACCGCCTCGGCGCGGAAGGCGCTCGAGACGGCGCCGATGCCCTGGCGCGCGAGGTATTCGCGGTACGCGAATCCCTCGAAGTCGCGCGGCGTCTCGAGCTCGCCCTCGAACGAGAGTCGATTGCCGGCCGATGCGGTCACCGCGCGCGGCAGCCAGGTCAGCAGGCGGCCACGAACCTGGCGGGGCTCGCTGCCCTGCGCCGCCAGGACGAGGTCGTCCAGGACCAGCTGCTGCCGCTCGCCACGCGGCCGCGGCTCCTCCGCCACGCGGCCGCTGACGGAGAGCCGGCCCTCGCCGATCATGCCCGACACGGAATCGGGGCCGATGGGCAGGGTCGTCGCCCCGCCGCGCCACGCTCCGGCGGCGGCGGCCAGCAGGAGCATGCCGGCGGCGAACGGCAGCCTCCGCCGGATTACCGCCGCGCCGGAGAGCAGGACGGCGCCGCCAACCGCCAGCGGCGGAACCAGCTGGACGGCCTGCGTCCCGGCGTCCTGGCCCAGGATCCCGACGGCGGTCCCCGCCAGGGCGCACGGCAGCAGGACGCGGCCGGCGCCCACGGGCCTGCATCCACGCGGCCGCTAGAGGGTCACCAGGTCACGGATGTCCTCCAGCTGGCCGCTGTGCATCACCTCGCGCTCCAGCAGCTCCTCGAGGGTGGCGAACGGCCGCTCCGCGCGGGCGGCAACGATCTTCTGCACGGTCACCGGCCCGATGCCGGGCAGGGCCTCGAGCTCCTCCGGGCCCGCGGTGTTCAGGTTGACCAGCCCGCCACCCGCCGCGGCGCCCGGCGCCGACGGCCCCGGCGCGGCCGCCAGGCCCTGGATGGGCACGAAGACCTGGGCGCCGTCCGCCAGGGACGCGGCGAGGTTGATGGCGGTCGCCGCGGCCAGCAGGTCGGCCTTGGCGGTGTAGCCTCCGGCCGCGGCGATGGCGTCCGCCACCCGCGCGCCGGCGGGCACGCGCACCAGGCCCGGGCGCCTGACCGCGCCCTGGACGTCGACCAGCAGATCCGTCGGCGCCGCGGTGCCGGCCGGCGCCGACGGCTCCCAGGCAAAAGCCGCCGAGGCGGACGGCAGCGTCGACGTGGCGCCCGTACCCGGCGAGAGCGCCAGCCAGGCCGCGGCCCCGAGCGCCAGGGCAGCCAGGGCGGCTCCGGCCAGCGCCAGGGCGTCGCGCGGGGTGATGGCCATCGGTCAACCTCCGGTCGGGAGGCGAGCCGGTCGGGTGCTGGTGAGCGCCACCTGTCCGGAACCCCGACGCCCGGGCACTCGACGCCGGGGCTCCGGAAGCAGGGGCCGCAGCCTAGCCCATGCGCGCTTACCCGCCGCTTACTGGCCGATTTTCGCTGGTGTTCCCCTGATGCCCCCGGGCGCGGGCCTACTTCGAGGAGCTGACCACGTTCACCAGGCGCCCGGGAACCTGCACCACGCGCGCCGGCGCGCGCCCGGCCAGGTAGCGCTGCACGTGCTCCGAGGCCAGCGCCAGGCGCTCGATCTCCTCGGCCGGCGTGTCGCGGGTGACGACCAGGCGGTCGCGCAGCTTCCCGTCGACCTGCACCGGCAGCTCCAGGCTCTCGGCGCGCGCCAGCTCGGGATCCGCCACCGGCCACGGCTGCTGGTGGATGCTGTACGCCTTGCCGCGGCGCGCCCACAGCTCCTCGGTGACGTGCGGCGCCCCCGGCGCCAGCAGGCGCAGCAGCGTGTCGACCGCCTCCGCATAGGCATCGGTCCGTGACAGGCCCGATTCGCGGGCGCGCGAGATCGCGTTGGCCAGCTCCATCATCTTGGCGATGGCGGTGTTGAAGCGGAACCCGGCATAGTCCTCGGTGACCTCGGCGATGGTGACGTGGGTGACGCGTCGCAGGGCGCGCGCCAGCTCCTCGGCCGTGCCCAGCAGCTGATCGGCGGCGGGACCGCCGTTGCCAGGGATCTTGCCGGCCAGGCTTGGCGGCGGGGGCATGCCGGGCACCGCGGCGGTGACGGGCCCCGGTCCCGCATCGGCCTGCGCGGCGTGCCAGACGCGGCCCAGGAAGCGGTGCACGCCCTCGATGCCGGAGGCGTTCCACGGCCCGCCCTGGTCCCACGGCCCGATGAACATCAGGAACAGCCGCACCGTGTCGGATCCGTAGCGGCCCACCAGCTCGTCGGGATTGGCCACGTTGCCGCGCGACTTGCTCATGCGCTGGTGGTCGGCGCCCAGGATCTGTCCCTGGTTGCGCAGCGCCAGGAACGGCTCGTCGAAGGCCAGGTGCCCCAGGTCGCGCAGCGCCTTGATCACGAAGCGGGCGTACATCAGGTGCAGTACCGCATGCTCCGCCCCGCCCGTGTACAGGTCGACCGGCATCCAGGCCCGCAGCGCCTCGGGGTCCCAGGGCCGGTCGGCGTCGTGCGGCGAGCAGTAGCGAAGGAAGTACCACGCCGAGTCCACGAAGGTGTCCATCGTGTCCGTCTCGCGCCGCGCCTCGGCCCCGCATACCGGGCACGAGGCCCGCAGGAACTCGGCGTGCGACTGCAGCGGCGAGACACCGGTCGGCGCGAAGTCGACTTCGGGCGGCAGGAGCACCGGCAGCTCCGACTCCGGCACCGCCTGGGCGCCATGCTCGGGGCAGTACACGATCGGGATCGGGGCGCCCCAGTAGCGCTGTCGGCTCACCAGCCAGTCGCGGATCTTGTACGTCACCGCCGGGCCGCCCCGGCCCAGGTCGGCCAGCTGGCGGGTGATGGCGCCGATGGCCTCCGCGGCGGGCATGCCGGTGAACTCCCCGGAGTCGACGAGGACCTCGTCCTCGGTGTGCGCCACGAACGCCTCGCCGTCCGGCGCGGAGCCGCCGCGCGGCAACACCACGTAACGGATCGGCAGGTCGTGCTTCACCGCGAAGGCGTGGTCGCGCTCGTCGTGGGCGGGCACCGCCATGATCGCGCCCGTCCCGTAGCCGGGAAGCACGTAGTCGGCGACCCAGATCGGGACGCGCTCCTGCGTCAGGGGATTGACCGCGTACGAGCCCATGAAGACACCGGTCTTCTCCCGCTCGGCGCTCATGCGCTCGATCTCGGTCTCGCGGTGGGCGGCGGCCACGTACGCGTCGACATCGGCCCTGCGATCGTCCGTGGTCAGGGCGGCGACGGCCTGGTGCTCGGGCGCCAGCACCATGAAGGTGGCGCCGAACACCGTGTCCGGGCGCGTGGTGAAGACGCGGATGGGCTCGACGCCACCGGCCTCCACCGGGAAGTCGATCTCGGCGCCCTCCGAGCGGCCAATCCAGTTGGTCTGCATCAGCCGGATCGGCTCGGGCCAGTCGATCCCCTCGAACCTCAGCATCTCGTCCGCGTAGTCGGTGATGCGGAAGAACCACTGCTCCAGGTCGCGCTTGACGACGGGCGTGCCGCAACGCCAGCAGTGGCGGTCCGCGCCCTCCACCTGCTCGCGCGCCAGGACCACCTGGTCCTTCGGGCACCAGTCGACCGGCGCCATGGCCCGATAGGCCAGCCCGGCCCGGTACAGCTGCACGAACAGCCACTGCGTCCAGCGGTAGTACGCCGGGTCGGAGGTCACCACCTCGCGGCTCCAGTCGAACATGCAACCCATCGAGCGGAACTGGGTGCGCATGCGGTCCACGTTGGCCGCCGTCCACTGGGCGGGATGGGCGCCGCGGTCGATGGCAGCGTTCTCGGCCGGCAGGCCGAAGGAGTCGAAGCCCATGGGGAACATCACGTTCAGGCCCTGCATGCGCCTCATGCGGGCCACGATGTCCGGCCCGGTGGCGGCGAACCAGTGCCCGATGTGCAGGTCGCCCGAAGGGTAGGGGTACATCGTCAGCAGGTAGTGCTTGTCGCGCGGGTCGCCGTCGTCGACCCGGTACAGCGCGTCCGCCTCCCAGCGGTCGCGCCAGCGCCGCTCGTACGAGGCGGGCTCGAACCGCTCGGGACGCCGGGTGCGTGCCCCGGCTTCGGTGGTCATGACCCTCTCCTTTGTGCGATCCACAGGTCGATGCGGTAGGGGACGGCGAACGGCCGCCCGTCGTGGTGCCGGTGGCGACCGAGGAGCGCAGCCAGCTCCAGCCGGAAGCGCTCCTGCGTCTCGGGCGACATGCCGGCGCGCACGTACGAGGCGGTGAAGACCATCCCCGTGAACTGCTCGCCGGTCATCGGCACGTCCTGGCGCAGGTGCACCAGCTCCGGCTCCTCGAACGCCGCCGCGTGGGCCTCGAAGGCCCGTGCCGTCTCCCCGCGCCCAACGGCCTCGTACCGGCCGGTATCATGGGCCGAGGCCGCGTGGCTCTCGAGCAGGCGCTCGTACTCGGCCAGGAAGGCGGAGCGCCCCGGGTCGCGCACGTTCCAGCACAGGGCCACGCCGCCGCCCGGCTTCAGGATGCGGGCCATCTCGGTCATGGCCGGATCGCTGTCGAACCAGTGGAATGCCTGGGCGGCGGTCACCAGGTCGGCCGACGCCGGGTCCAGCCCCGTCGCCTCCGCGCTGGCCTGGACCGTCGAGATGACCACGCCCGCGTTACTTGCCGCGCCGCGCAGCACGTCCAGCATGGGCTTGCCGGGCTCCACGGCGGTGACGCGCCATCCCAGCTCGGCCATGGCCAGGCTGGCCCGGCCGGTGCCTGCCCCCAGGTCCACGACCAGCGGCCGCTCCGGCAGCCCCAGGCGGCGGTGGATCGTCTCGAACAGCTCCTCGGGGTATCCGGGCCGGAAGCGGTCGTACTCGCCGGCCCAAGCGTCGAAGCTGCGCGCGCGGGCGGGATCCATGGCGCTCATGCGTCGCGCCTCCCACCGTCGGGGAACCAGGCCATCAACAGCTCGTCGCGGAACTCGCCGTCGACCCGGTACTGGCGCCGCCGCAGCCCCTCGCGCTCGAAGCCGGCGTGCTCGTACACCGCCACCGCGCGGTCGTTGTCCGGGAAGACCGACAACGCCAGCTTGGCCAGCCCGCCCTCCCGGCACCAGTCCTGGGCGGCGCGCACCATCTCGGAGCCGATGCCGACATCCCGCCACTCGCGGTCGACCACGATCGAGAGCGTCCCCACGTGGCTGCCGACCGCGCCGCGCTCCAGGCTGACCAGCACGTTGCCGACGACCTCGCCGTCAGCCTCTGCCACCAGGGCCAGGCCGCCACCCCCACGGATCATCTCGCCGATGAAGAAGGCCTCGGACGGTTCGCTCACGGCGCTCGATGGCGTCAGCAGCCAGCGACCCTCGGCGCGTACATCGGCGAACAGGCGGGCCAGGCCGCGCGCGTCGGTAGGGCGAGCGAGGCGCAGCCTCCAGCGGCGGCCGTCGGCGGCCGTCCGCGTCTCGCCCGCGGCTCCCGTCATCGAGCCCACGTGCCCGTCCTCATCGGTCCATCCTGCTCCCGGGTACAGCAAAGCCCCCTCTCGTCAGGACGAAGGGGGCTCCCGTCGCGGTACCACCATGACTTGACCGATGCAGGTGGTGGAGCTGGGGGGACTCGAACCCCCGACCCCCTGCATGCCATGCAGGTGCTCTCCCAGCTGAGCTACAACCCCACGATCGGTCCACTCATCGGCGCCGGTATCGTGGCGCCATGCCGGCCCGGCTCGGCACCGGACTGCTCGACGGGCGAGTTCCGCGTCCCTTTCGTCGCCGGCTCTCACCATCTCCGGCTCGCTTTTCGACGATGGGCAGCGCGTACTGCTCCCGCGTCATCGCGTCGGGCGGAGTATAGCAGCCGGCGCAGGGCACCGCGCCTGCTAGGCCGGCTCGGCGAAGTGGCCACGGACCCGCTCGAGGCTGACATTCAGGT
>JAPSGM010000218.1 GCA_031177555.1 Chloroflexota bacterium | reverse complement strand
TGACCCGAACGCTGGTCAGCAACATGGTCACCGGCGTGACCACCGGCTTCACCCGAGCCCTCGAGATCAGCGGCGTGGGCTACCGCGCCCAGCTGCAGGGCCAGAAGCTGGTCCTGGCGCTCGGCTATTCGCACCCGGTCGAGGTCGACCCGCCGGCTGGCATCGAGTTCCGCGTCGAGTCCCCGACCCGGCTGTCGGTCTTCGGCGCCGACAAGGAGCTGGTGGGGCAGACCGCCGCCCACATCCGCTCGCGCCGCAAGCCGGAGCCGTACAAGGGCAAGGGCATCCGCTACGCGGGCGAGCACATCCTGCGCAAGGCCGGCAAGGCCGGCAAGGTCGGAGGCGCATAACCGATGATCAAGAAGCAGAGCCGCGACGCGCTGCGTCGCAAGCGCCACGAGCGCCTCCGGCTGCGCATCGAGGGGAGCGCAGAGCGTCCGCGCCTGTCGGTCTTCCGCAGCGCGAAGTACATCTACGCACAGGTGATCGACGATGGCAGCGGCCGCACCCTGGCCGCCGCATCCAGCCGCGAGGGCGACCTCCGCTCGGCGAGCGGCAAGGTCGACCAGGCGCGCGCCGTGGGCCGAACGCTGGCGGAGCGCGCGCGTGCGGCCGGCGTGAAGACCGTGGTCCTCGACCGCGCCGGATACCAGTACCACGGGCGGGTCCGCTCGCTCGCCGAGGGCGCCCGCGAGGGCGGTCTCGACCTGTAGGGCAAGGAGACCTGATGGCACGAATCGATCCGTCCAAGCTCAACCTGGAAGAGAAGGTCGTCCAGATCAACCGCGTCGCCAAGGTGGTGCGCGGCGGCCGCCGCTTCAGCTTCAGCGCGGTGGTGGTCGTGGGAGACCGCAACGGCGTGGTGGGCGCCGGCCTGGGCAAGGCCAACGAGGTGCCCGAGGCGATCCGCAAGGGCGTCGAGGACGCGAAGAAGCGCCTGGTACGCGTCCCGCTGGTGGGCGCCAGCATCCCGCACGAGGTCATCAGCGACTACGGCGCCAGCCGCGTCATGCTCAAGCCCGCCTCGGCGGGCACTGGCGTCATCGCCGGCGGCTCGGTCCGTTCCGTGGCCGAGGCGGCGGGGATCCGGGACCTGCTCAGCAAGTCCATGGGCAGCACCAATCCGGTGAACGTGGTGCGGGCCACCATCCAGGCGCTCGAGTCGCTGCGCTCGGCCGACGACATCGCGGCGCGCCGCGGCAAGACAGCCGAGGAGCTGCTCGGCAAGCGCGGCGCGGAGGCAGCCCGGAGGCCGCACGAGTACGTCGAGCGCCCGGCGCCGGCCTTCCCGATGGGAGGCGGCCGTGGCCGCTAGGCGTTCCAATGCGACGTCCGGCGAGATGCTGCGCGTGACTTGGGTGAAGTCCACCATCGGGCACAAGGCCGGCGCGCGTGGCACGATCCGCGCGCTCGGGCTGCATCGGCTCAACCAGACCGTCGAGATCCCGGACACCCCGGTGAACCGGGGGATGATCCGTCGCGTCGCCTTCCTGCTGAGCGTGCAGGAGCCGGCCGGGGCGGAGGAGGGAACGTCGAAGTGAAGCTGCACGACCTGCACCCGCCGCCGGGCTCCCACAGGCCGCCGCGGCGCGTCGGCCGAGGCCACGGCTCCGGCCGGGGCAAGACCGCCGGTCGGGGGACGAAGGGCCAGAAGTCGCGCGCCGGCTCCGGGATCCCCGCCTGGTTCGAGGGCGGCCAGACGCCGCTCCATGTCCGGACGCCGAAGCTGCACGGCTTCAAGAACCGCTTCCGCGTGGAGTACGCTGGCGTCAACCTCGGCCGCCTCAGCGAGGCCGTGGCCGGCACGCTCATCACGCCCGACGTCCTGGTGCACGACGGGCTGCTGCGCCAGTCGAAGACGAAGGCCCGGCCGGTCAAGATCCTCGGTAGCGGGGACGCGCCGAAGGGCGTGACCATCCATGCGCACGCCTTCACGCGCTCGGCGCTCGAGAAGCTGTCCGCCGCGGGCAGCACGGCGCAGCGCATCAGCTGGCCGGAGGGCGCCCCCATCGAGGACCTGCCCGAGCCCCAGGCCGAGGCCGTGGAGGGCGAGGCCGCGGGAGCCGAGGAGCCAGCGAAGGCGAAGCGGGCGCGGGCCAAGAAGGCTGCCAGGGAGGAGGCCGTCACGGCCGAGGCCGTGGAGGCCAAGGCCGCGGGAACCGAGGAGCCAGCGAAGGCGAAGCGGGCGCGGGCCAAGAAGGCTGCCAGGGAGGAGGCCGTCACGGCCCAGACCGAGGCGGATACAGCCGAAGCGAAGGCCGACACGG
This sequence comes from Chloroflexota bacterium, assembly GCA_031177555.1. Taxonomy (GTDB): domain Bacteria; phylum Chloroflexota; class Limnocylindria; order QHBO01; family QHBO01; genus JAPSGM01. The sequence goes on along the minus strand of JAPSGM010000218.1, from coordinate 1,569 downwards.
CCGATGCCGAGGCCGAGGCATCGGTCTCGGATCAGGCACCCGACACCGAGGACGAGCGCTAGGTGATCGAGTCGCTCGTCACCGCCTTCCGCGCGCCGGACATCCGGCGCAAGATCCTGTTCACGCTCGGGATCCTGCTGATCTTCCGAGTGCTGACCAACGTGCCGGTCCCGAACGTCGACCAGGAGCGGCTGTCCCAGCTGTTCGAGACGAACCAGCTGCTGGGTCTGCTGGACCTGTTCTCCGGTGGCGGTCTGGCGACCGCCTCGATCATCGGGATGGGAGTCAACCCCTACATCAACTCCAGCATCATCATGCAGCTGATGCAGGGCGTGATCCCCAGCCTGGGGGAGCTGGCGCGCGAGGGCGAGTACGGGCGCAACCGCATCAACCAGTACACCCGCCTGCTGACCGTGCCGCTGGCGTTCGCCCAGGGCTATGGCTTCAGCGTGCTGCTCGAGGCAAACGGCGTCATCCCGCAGGCCGAGCTGTTCAGCTTCCAGAAGCTGGCCCTCCTGGTCAGCTTCACGGCCGGCACCATCCTGCTCATGTGGCTGGGCGAGCTCATCAGCGAGCGCGGCCTGGGCAACGGCATCAGCTTCATCATCTTCGCCGGCATCGTGGGGCGCATCCCCGACCAGGCGGGCCCGATCATCACCGGGCCGGATGGCCTGGTGCGGATCATCCCGTTCGCGATCATCGCGATCGTGGTCATCGCCGGCGTCGTCTTCATCAACGAGGGCCAGCGTCGCATTCCCGTCCAGTACGCCAGCCGCGTGCGCGGGCGGCGCATGCTCCAGGCCCAGACCCAGTACCTGCCGCTCAAGGTCACCATGGCCGGCGTGATCCCGATCATCTTCGCCATCAGCATCCTGCTGTTCCCGGCGCAGATCGCCCAGTACTTCACCGCCAGCGACATCGGCTGGGTGCAGGCCGCGGCGACCTGGGTCGTGAACAACCTCAGCGCGAACAACGTGCTGGTGTACGGGGTCCTCTACTTCGTCCTGGTCGTGTTCTTCACCTACTTCTACACGGCCTTCCAGTTCCGGCCGGACCAGACCGCCGACTACCTGCGCAAGAACGGCGGTTTCATTCCCGGGATCCGCCCCGGCCGGCCCACCGAGGAGTTCCTGTCGCGCGTCACCAGCCGCATCACGCTGGGCGGCGCCACGTTCCTGGCCTCGATCGCGGTCCTGCCCCTGATCGTGTCGGTGGCCATCCCCGGCACCGAGGCCCTCCAGCTGGGCGGCACCAGCATCCTGATCGTGGTGAGCGTCGTGGTGGAGACCATGAAGCAGCTGGAGGCGCAGATGTTGATGCGCCACTACGAGGGCTTCATCCGTTGACCGATGCGGGCGCCGGCCCTGCCGCGCCCGAGGGGCGGCGGCTCATGGTGCTGATCGGCGCCGTCGGCGCAGGCAAGGGGACCCAGGCGGAGCTGCTGTCGAGCCAGCTCGGCCTCGTGCACCTCGCCTCGGGCAACCTGTTCCGCGAGGCGCTACGCGACGGCACGCCGCTGGGCGAGCGGGCCCGCGCGTACATGGACCGCGGCGAGCTGGTGCCGGATAA
>JAPSGM010000415.1 GCA_031177555.1 Chloroflexota bacterium | reverse complement strand
TGGTGACCGTGACGGCACTGATCGGCCTGGGCGGCCTCGGCTACCTGATCGTCACCATCGGCATCCGGCGGGGTTCCTTCGGCCTGACGCCCACGCTGACCGGGATCGCGCTGGCCGTGGCGCTGGCGGTGGCGGCGGACCTGGCTCTGCTGGCGGCGCAGCGCTGGCTGACGCCCTGGGCCCGGCGTCGGGCGGCCCGATGATCGAATTCCTGGCCGAGGTCGCGGCCTGGTTCGGCCAGCCGAGCACGTGGAGCGGGCGCGACGGCATCCCGGCCCGGCTGGCCGAGCACCTCTGGATCTCCGGCTCCTCGCTGGCCGGCGCGGCGGTCGTCGCCCTCCCGCTCGGCCTCCTCATCGGGCACACCGGCCGGGGTGCCGCGGCGGTGGTGGCCCTGGCCAACATCGGGCGCGCGGTCCCTTCGCTAGGGCTGCTGGGGATCGCCTTCCTGCTGCTCCTGCCCCTGGGACTGGGCGTGGGTGCGCTGCCGGGCATCGTGGCCCTGACGGCACTCGGCATCCCGCCCATGGTGGTGAACACCTACGTTGGCCTGCGCGCGGTGGATCCGGATCTCGTCGAGGCGGCCCGCGGCATGGGCATGCGCGAGGGCCAGGTGCTGAGCAGGCTCGAGATCCCGATGGCCCTGCCCATCATCCTGGCCGGAGTCCGGACCTCGGCGGTCCAGATCGTGGCCACCGCCACGCTGGTGGCGGTGGTCGGCGGCGGGACCCTGGGCCAGCTGATCATCATCGGCTTCAACGTCGGGGACCAGGTGCGCATCTTCGGAGCCGCGCTGGTGGTGGCGCTGCTGTCGGGGGTCACCGAGCTGGGATTCGCCGCCATCCAGCGGGCGGCGACCTCGCCGGGCATCCGGGTGCCGGGCACCTTCGCCACTGAATTCGGCGGGAAACGGGGCTGACGCGCCGCGCTGGTAGACTCCTACGGCCCGTCAGCCGTCTTCGTCGGCCGGGCGTACGCGACACACAGGAGGTGCTTACCCATGCGGATGAACCGCACGCTCGTCCTCGGGGCGGCGATGCTGGCGCTCGTGATCGGCGCCTGCACGCCGGGTGGGGACGGGAGCCCCGCGGCGAGCGCCGCGGGCGGGAGCCAGGCGGCCGACCTGCCTTCGGTGACGATCGCTTCGGCAGATTTCTGGGAGTCGGCGGTCGTGGCCGAGATCTACGCCCAGGCCCTTGAGGCGGAGGGCTTCACCGTCGAGCGCCAGCTGGAGCTCGGCGCCCGGGACGTGACCCATCCCGGCCTGGTGGACGGGCAGATCGACCTGATGCCGGAGTACATCGGCGGCTACCTGGCCGTGACATACGGGGGCGAGCCGACCCCGGACATCGAGGAGTCGCTGGAGGCGCTGCGCACCGAGCTGGAGGGCGACGGCCTGGTGGCCCTCGACCCGACGCCCGGGACCGACGCGGACGGCTTCGCGGTGCGGCAGGAGACCGCCGACGAGTTCGATCTCGCGACCCTGTCCGACCTGGCCGGGGTGGCCGGCGAGCTGC
>JAPSGM010000217.1 GCA_031177555.1 Chloroflexota bacterium | reverse complement strand
GGTAATGGGCCGCATCGTGGGCGCGCCGCGCAGCGCATCGGCCACCTCGTCGGCGGTCGGGACCTGGCGCTGCCCCGCATCCTCGAGAGCGCCTTCCAGGACCCGCAGCCGGTTTGCCGCCCGCTCGAAATCCTCGGCCGTCTCGCCGGACAGCTCCTGGAGCACCGGATCGCGCTCCACCTGCAGGCCCCACCCGCCCAGGTCGACATCCAGTGGCAGCCCCAGCGCGTCGCGCACCTGCTCCATGCGGGCCGGTGAGGGCGCGGCCCCGTCCAGCTCGGCCAGCGACTCCGCTCGCCGGAGACGGGCCAGGAAATCCTCGGCGCTCACCGTCTCGCCCTGGGCCAGGACGAGGCCGGTGGCCTGGAACACAGCGGCCAGCGCCAGCCCGACGACCGGCAGCCAGGCCCGCCGCTTCACCGCGAGGCGGCGAGCTCCTGGGCCATGACCTCCAGGTCGAACGCCTCCTTACGGATCCGCAGGTCGAAGTAGAGGAGGACGACCACCAGCATGCTGAACGGCGTGGTCAGGACCGTCGCGATCACGCTCCCCAGGCTGGAGACGGGCCACCCGTCCGGCCCGAGCCGCTGGGCGATCAGCTCGGCCGGGATGGTCACGATGGAGCTCACGATCACCGCGATCAGCCCGGCGGCCAGGAGCGTGCCGAGGATGCGCCAGAAGTGGCCCTTGGCCAGCCGCCAGGACCTGCCCATGGCGCCGGTGCCGCGGCGACCCTCGACCACCAGCACGGGCGGCGCGAAGGCGAATCGGACGAAGGCGATCACGCCCGGGATGATCAGCAGCACGAAGCCGAGCAGCGTCGCCAGGACGGTGAGGATGGTGATCCACAGGATGGAGTGGATGCGGCGCAGGGCGAAGCCGTACGTCTTGGCAATGCCCACCGGCTCGCCGAGGTACACGTCCGCCGCGGCGCGGGTGATGGCGGCGACCAGGAATGGCCCAACGATCAGGAACTGGATCGCGACGAACACGAGGGCCACGATGACCACCTGGCTCAGCACCTCGTCGGATTCGACCGGCGTGCCGCCCAGTGGACCGATGATCGCCTGCGTGATCCACACCTCCACCAAGCTGAGCGGGATCAGCACGAAGGCGACGATGCCCATCAGCACGCGCCACTCGCTGCGATAGACCCGGATGGCGGCGTCCAGCAGCTCGCCGATGCCCATCGCCCGCAGCGGCACCACTCGCTCGCGACGGGTGACCGGCGCTTCCAGCGGCGAGGTGTCGTCCATGGCTCGGCATCGTACCGCCTAGGCCGGCCATCCGGCACGGCGCCTAGACTCCCCACAATGGATGATCGGCTGCCTCCCGACGGGTCGGTGCTGGAGGCGCTGCAGGGCGCCGGGCTGGACCACCGGGTCGTTCGCACGCGGCCCGCCAACAGCCCCGAGGAGAGCGCGCAGCTGCAGGGCATCCCGCTGGAGGCGCTGCTGCGGACGATCGTCGTGCGCCGCGGCGCGGACGACTACCTGTTCGTGCTCGTGCCCGGCGGGCGCCGGCTGGACTGGCCGAAGCTGCGCGCCCACCTGGGCGTCAGCCGACTCTCCCTGCCCGATGCCGACGAGGCGCGAGCGGCGACCGGCTACGAGCGCGGCGCGATCACGCCCTTCGGCGCCATGCGCGCGTGGCCGGTGATCGCGGACGCATCGGTCCTGGGGCAGACGCTGGTGGCCATCGGCGGGGGAGCCAGGGGCGTCAACCTGCACCTGGAGCCGCGCCGGCTGGTGGAGGCCCTGGGCGCGGACCTGGTGGACGTCACGGCGCCAGGCTGACGCCGCGCGCGCTACTCCTGCTCGGAGCCCTCGCCGCCCCGCTCGCCGGCGGTGCCCTCCGCGGGACCCTCGCCCTCGGCACCCTCGCCCTCGGCGGCGGCCTCGGCCTCGCCCTCGGGCAGCTCGCCCTCGAGCTCCTCGACCACGACCTCCGGCTCCTCCTCGACGCGCGGCGGCATGACCTTGGCCACCAGCTCATCCGGATCGTTGAGGATGGTCACGTTGTCGGCGAAGTCCAGGTCGCGCACGTGGATGGCCACGTCCAGGTCGACCAGCGAAGAGACGTCGACAGGGATCTCGTGTGGCATGTCGGCCGGCAGCGCCTTGACCTTCAGGTGGTCGAGCGACGTGAACAGCGTGCCGCCGGTGGCCTCGACCGCCGGGGCCTCGCCGCCGAAGGCGATCGGCACGTCGGCCTGCATCTCGTGGGTCAGGTCCGGGGCGAAGAAGTCGACGTGCAGCACGCGACCGGTGAGCGGGTTGCGCTGCACGCTCTTGATCACGACACTCGTCTCGCGGCCGCCGTCGACCTTGACCCTGATGATGCTGGTCCGCCCCGCCTCGCGGTAGAGCGCCTCGAAGGCCTTGGCATCGAGCTGCACCGGCACGGAGCCGGCCTTCTTGCCGAACACCACGCCGGGCACGATGCCGGCGGCGCGAAGGCGCTTCGTCTGCTTGCCGGACGCGGTGCGCGCGTCGACGGCGATCTGCAAGTCCATGAGCGGCTGGCGAACCTCGAAAATCGGGTCGTCCGGGGCAGGGCCGGACGGCGGACTGGCATGCCCGTGTGCGAGCCGGGATGGTAGCAGCGGACCGATGAACCGGCAAGGCGAGCCCATCGGTCTATCATCGGCAGTCCGATGGCCAGCCACATCATGATCGTCGAGGACGAGCCCGCGGTCGCGCGCGGGGTGCAGGTCGCGCTCGAGCGCGAGGGGTACGCGGTATCCGTGGTGCCCACCGGCGAGGACGCCCTGTCGCGCTTCGCGGACGTGGCACCCGACCTGGTCGTCCTGGACGTGCGCCTGCCGGGCATCGACGGCTTCGAGGTACTCCGCCAGCTGCGGCGCGAGACGCGTGCCCCGGTGCTCTTCCTGACCGCCCGATCGGACGAGGTCGACAAGGTGGTGGGCCTGGAGATCGGGGCCGATGACTACCTGGTCAAGCCCTTCAGCGTCCGCGAGCTGGCCAGCCGGGTGAAGGCCCTGCTGCGGCGGGCGTACGGAGAGCTGGCCGACACGCAGACCGGTCGCACGCTGCGCCGCGGCGACCTGGTGATCGACCTCGAGCGGCGGCGGGTGACGCGCGACGGCGAGCGCATCAGCCTGACCACGACCGAGTTCGACCTGCTCCGGCACCTCGCCAGCCGGCCGGGACGCGTCTACACCCGCACCCAGCTGCTGGAGCTCGTCCGCGACTACGAGGCCCTCGAGGCCGATGAGCGGACGATCAACGTCCACGTCAGCCACATCCGCGAGAAGATCGAGCCCGATCCCGCCCGGCCGCGGTACATCAAGACCGTGCGCGGGGTCGGCTATGCGTTCGCCGAGGACTGACGCCCTGTTCGAGCCGGTCCGGCGGGTCGTCGCGCTCCCGCAGCGGCTCAATGCCAGGCTGGTGCTGGCACTGGCGACCGTGGTAGGGGTGGCACTCCTCGTTTCGGGGATTGCGCTGGCGCAGATTCTTCCTGGGTACTTCGTGGACCAGGCCGAGCGACGGGCGGAGACTGCAGCCCGTGCCACCTCGCTGCTGGTGCGCACGAACGCCGATTTCTTGCGGCAGCAGCGACCCGCGTGGCTGCTTACCCCGGAGCTGCGGAACACCCGACTGCTGCGACCCGTCGCCGAGAACGCGGCCACCGAGCTGGCACAGGGAACGGTGGTGATCACGTACGGAGACGGGACGATCGGGGCGCTGGCGGAGCCGGATCCGGCGGCTGACGCGGCCCTGCGCGAGCAGGGCCTCTTGCCGGATCCGGAGGTCGCGCCGCAGAGCTATCCGGATGTGCTTCGGGTCAGCGCCGGCAGCAGCGTGCAGCTGATCTACACGTCGCGGACCGTGTAG
>JAPSGM010000059.1 GCA_031177555.1 Chloroflexota bacterium | reverse complement strand
GGCGGCCGAGGTCGAGGCCGAGCCCGAGCCGGTGGCGGCGGAGGTCGAGCCCGAGCCCGTGGCGGCCGAGGTCGAGGCCGAGCCCGAGCCGGAGCCCGTGGCGGCCGAGGTCGAGGTCGAGGTCGAGCCCGAGCCCGAGCCAGTGGCGGCCGAGGTCGAGCCCGAGGCCGAGCCGGAGCCCGTGGCGGCCGAGGTCGAGCCGGAGCCCGTGGCGGCCGAGGTCGAGGTTGAGCCCGAGCCCGAGCCCCAGCCGATCCGCCCGGTGCCGAGGTCTATCCTTCCGATCAGCGAGACGATCCTCCGCATCCCGCGCGCCGAGCCTCCGCCGCCGGTCGATCGCGAGCGCGTCGCCGCCGAGGCGGAGGATCCGGCGCTCGCCGCCCGGCGCGCGAAGCTGGACCAACTGGGGCTGGGCGATCCGGGCGAGGGACCGGTCACGTCACGTCCGAATGTCCTTCCCTACCGATCCAGCGGCGCATCGGTCCAGCCGTCCGATCTTGCCGCGCGCACAGCTGCGGCCATGCAGGGCGTCGGTGGATCGTTCTGGGAGGCCTCCGCTCGCGAGGTTGCGGGCGGCATGACCAACGTCGGCGTGCAGGATTGCGGTCACTGCGGGCTCTCCCTGTCCGCTTCGGCCCGATTCTGCCGTCGCTGCGGAACGCGTCAGGCCCGCTCCGCCTGAGCAGCACGCCAGGCGATTCCCGCAGGCAACCTGCGCTGGCGTCCCCCAGGAGGCCCGTGCCGCTGATCAACTCGGCGAGGCTTCTTCGCCGAGGTATCTCTCCACACGAGAGGGGTCGAGGTCAGTCGCCCGAGGGAACCCTCGATGAGCTCGAGCCCGGGCTGGGCTTCGCATCGCCGCCCTTGCTGCCGCTCCCACCCGCGTCCGCAGCCGGAGCCGATGAGCCCCCGCCGTCCGTCGTCGCCGAAGGGTTCTTTGACCGGGCCGGCACCGATGCCGAGCTGGACGACCTGGAATCGGTCCGGTAGAAGCCGCTGCCCTTGAAGATGATCCCGGCGGGATGGAGGATGCGGCGCAGAGGACCTCCGCACACCTCGCAGGTGGTCGGGCCGTCCTCGGTCATCGGATGGATGACCTCGATGGTATGGCCGCAGCTGCGGCACTGGTAATCGTAGGTCGGCAACGGTCGCGCGCTCTTCCGGGTCGTGGTTGGGTCGGCGCTCAGCCGGCTTCCGCTCCTGGCAGCACGGTCGGCGCGCGGCGAATCATGGCAGGCGCAAACCTGCGGCGCAATGAAACGAACCGGACACGCAGCCGAACCTCCTGGTCGCTGATGCCCCAGGAGGGCGTGGGTCCGCGCTCAGGCGTTCGAGGTGCGGGAGACGAGCGTCGACCACCACGTGCGGCGTGGGGCCGAAGCGGTGGTGGTGGCAGGCCCCTCGGTCACGAGGCGTGCGACGTTGTGCAGATCGGTCGTGATCCGCTCCTTCGGGAAGCGCGAGATGATCGGGGAGCCCTCGTTGGCGGCGATGACCGCCTTTGGGCCGTTCGAGACGATGGTCGCGCTCACGCGCAGCTTGAGGGCCTGCTCGATGTCCGGGATCCGCACGCCGTGGTTGGCGCGGTTCACGATCACCCGCACCGTGTCGCCCAGGCCGACCTCGCGCGCCAGCTCCAGGAACTGGGCGCTGTTGCGCAGCGGCCCGACCTCGGGGGTCACCACCAGGAAGATCTCATTGGCGACGCTGAGCATGGCCATGGTGCGATCGTCGTAGCTGGGATGGTTGTCCACCACCACGTATGAATGGTGGGTGCGTGCCCAGCGTATCGCGGCCAGCAGCAGGTCGACGGTGACGAGCTCGGACTCGCCGGGATCGGTGCCCCAGGTCAGGACGCGGAGCCCGGAGGCCGGATGCTTGGTGGTCGCGTGCTCGAAGGCGGCATCCGTCCATTCCTCGGGAGGCGAATCGGCCACGTCGGCCAGGCCCATCCGATAGGGGGCGGCCAGTACCGACGTGACGTTGCCGACCCCCACGTCGGCGTCGAGCAGCAGGACGTTGCTGCGAGTGTGCTCGCGGAGAGCCACCGCCAGGTTCACAGCAACCGTGGTCTTGCCGACGCCGCCCTTCGGCGCGAACACGCTGATCACATGCGCCTCGCCGATGGTCGTGCCCTCGGCCGTCACCGCCTCGGTCCAACCGCCGCCAACGCCCGGCAGGTGCTGGCCGCCGCGAATGAGCAGCGCCTGCAGACGATAGACGAGCGCATGCGGCGGGATCGGCTTCACTGCGTACTCGTCGCGGCCGCCGCTGCCGTTGGCTGCGAACTCGGGAATGTCCTCGCCGAACACCAACAGCGTCGGGACCGGCTCCTCACCGTGGAGCGCGGCGTACAGCTCGGCGGACATGCTCCCCGGCAGGTCGCAGTCGATCACCGCCAGGTCGGGCCGACCGTCGCCGTTCGACAGCGACGCTGTCAGGGCGAATCCGGCGGAGGTCAGGGCGTCGGCGTGGTCCTGGAATCCCTCGCCCATGGCGAGGAGGACAGTCGGTCGCTGCATGGGGTTCCTTCAGATGCATCAATAGTGACGGACCGCACCACTATCAGCCGGACCACCCCAGCGGGCAATGGGACCCCAAACCGGGACCCTGCCACCAAAAGTACCGTCAGGTGCGCACCATGCGCATGCCGCACTTCGGGCAGTAGAACGCGCCGGCGCTGCCGGCCTCGAAGCCGCAGTGGGCGCATACCAGGCCGCTGCGGAGCCCGGGCAGTGCCGCGCGTGCCGACTCCGCCGCCCCCAGGCTGTAGCCCGAGGCGATGATCTGCTGGTAGAGCGAGCTCAGGATGCGCTGGCCGATGCGCTCGGTGTCCCCGCGCTGTCCCTTCCCGCCCCAGCCGATGACGGCGCGCACGATCAGCTCCCCGGACAGCTCGTCCCAGTGGCTGGCCAGGCCACCCACGATGGCGTTGTACTCGGGATACCCGGCCGTGTCCGTCTCGCCGTGGAGGAGGGCGGCGTAGAAGGTGTCGACCGTCATGTCCAGCGCGTCGGTCTGCTCGAGCACATACAGCGCGTGGCGGCCGATCGGGCCCAAGTCCCGGCGCGCCAGAACCCACTGCTGCATCTCGTTGAACCGCTCCAGGTTCGGCGCGGCATCGGTGTACTCCAGGGGCAGCGGCTCGATGACCTCGACCGAGGTCTCCGCCAGCGGCTCCAGGATGCCGGGCAGCGCCTTCATCACCTCGGGATCCGCCTGCATGCGCAGGCCGTCGCTGGAGCGCGCCAGGAACGCGAGCTTGAGCGAGTACTGCTGCGCGGAGACGTCCTCGTGCACCGCCGTCGGCGGTGGCGGCGGCGCTTCCTGCTGCTTCTTGTTGCGCCTCAGGAATGACATGGCTCCCCTGAAATGCGATCGCGCCGCGAAATTCTAGCAGCGGCCAGCCCCCGTCCCGCTCACTCGCCCAGCTGCCGAAGCTGGGATTCGAGCTCGGCGAGCCGATCGCGCTCCCGCTGCACGATCTCGGCCGGGGCGCGAGATACGAAGCGCTCGTTGCCGAGCAGCTGACGGAGGCGCTCGATCCCCTGGCGCAGGTGCGCGGCCTGGGCCTCTCGCCTGCCGGCGTCGCCCGGTCCGCCCTCGACGACCGCGAACCACGCGGCGCCGAGGGGTGAGGTGGTGACGGCTTCGGGTCGCGCGGCTGCCCCCGCGCCGTCGATGTCGAGCGGACGGCCACGAGCCAGCGCCTCGACGTACGGCCGCCCGACGTCGAGCACCTCGCGAGCGTCGCCGTCGGCGGCGTCGACCACGATCGGGTGCCAGGCGCCGGCCGCCAGTCCTGACTCGGTGCGCAGGTTGCGGAGCCCACGGATCAGCTCCACCAGCGCGCCCATTCGCTCCTCGGCCTCGGCGTCACGCCCGCCGGGTCCCGCCCAGCGCGCGCCGACGAGCAGCGGCTCGTGCCCGGTGGCCGCCGGATCGGCCTCGTGAAGGAACGCCCAGGCCTGCTCCGTGACGTAGGGCATCAGCGGGTGCAGCAGCCGCAGTGTCCCGGCCAGGGAAACGGCCGCGCTCCGCCAGACGCGCGCCAGCTCGCCGGGCTCCGCGCCGTCCCGGCGCAGCTCCACCTTGGCCAGCTCGATGAACCAGTCGCAGAAGTCGCTCCAGGCGAAGTCGTAGGCGCTCGCCGCGTAGCCGGCGATGTCCAGCGCGTCCAGCTGGCGCGTTCCCCGCTCCCGGGCCTCCACCAGCCGGGAGCCGATCCACCGTTCGGCCAGCGACGGTTCCCCGCTTGGCTCGGCGAGCGGCTCCGGCCTCGCCTGGACGACGAAGCGCGTCGCGTTCCAGATCTTGTTGGTGAAGTTCCGCCCGGCGGTGAGCTTCGACTTGGTCAGGCGCTGGTCCACGCCGGGGGCGTTGCCGGAGACGAGGGCGAAGCGGAGGGCATCGGCTCCGATCTCACCGATCATCTCCAGCGGATCCACGACGTTCCCCTTGGTCTTGCTCATCTTCTGCCCGTACGGGTCGCGGACGATGCCGTGCAGGTAGACGGTGTGGAACGGCTCGGCATCGGTGCAGAACAGGCCGAGCATCATCATCCGCGCCACCCAGAAGAAGAGGATCTCGTAGGCGGTCTCCATCACCGAGGTGGGATAGAAGCGCTCGAGGTCCGGCGTCCGGTCGGGCCAGCCCAGGGTCGAGAACGGCCACAGGCCGCTGCTGAACCAGGTGTCGAAGATGTCGGTCTCCTGGGTGAGCTCCGCCGCTGGCCGGCCACACTCGGCGCAGGCATCGGGCCCGCCTTCGGCGTCGGACACGGTGATGTGGCCGTCCGGGCAGTACCAGGCCGGGATGCGGTGCCCCCACCACAGCTGGCGGCCCACCGCCCAGTCGTGGATGTTCTCCATCCAGTGCGCGTAGACCTTCTCGAAGTGGGCCGGCACGATCCGCGTGCGTCCCTCGCGGACGCTGGCCAGCGCCCGGTCGGCCAGCGGCTTGACGCGCACGAACCACTGCACCGAGAGCCGCGGCTCCACCACCGTGCCGCACCGGTCGCATCGCCCGATGACCAGCTGGTGGGGCCGCTCGCCCTCCAGGTCGCCCATCTCCCGCAGGCGCGCGACGATCACCGGCCTTGCCTCGTACCGATCCAGGCCGGCGAACTCGGCAGCCTCCTCGTTCAGCCGGCCGTCCTCGTCGAGCACCGTGATCATCGGCAGGCCGCGCCGCCGGCCCACCCCGTAGTCGTCGAAGTCGTGGGCCGGCGTGATTTTGACGGCGCCGGTCCCGAACTCGCGGCCGACGTGCTCGTCCGCCACAATCGGCAGCCGGCGGCCGAGGAAGGGCAGCACCGCCTCGCGGCCGATGACGCCGCGGTACCGCTCGTCGTCGGGGTGCACGGCCACCGCCGTGTCGCCGAAGATCGTCTCCGGCCGGGTGGTCGCGACGCTGATCCACGCGCCCGGATCCGGGCGACCGTCGGCGGCGGCGAGGTGGTACCGAATGGTCCACAGCGTCCCGGGCTCCTCGCGCTTGACGTTCTCCAGGTCGCTGATGGTGGTCCGGCAGCGGGGGCACCAGTTCACGAGCGCCTCGCCACGGTACGCCAGCCCGGCGTCCCACAGCCGCTTGAACGCGACGCGGACCGCTCGCGCGCTGCCCTCGTCCATGGTGAAGCGCAGCCGCGACCAGTCCAGGCTGGCGCCCAGGCGGCGATGCTGCTCGCCGATGATGCCGCGCGTCTCGTCCATGAACTGCCACATGCGCCCCAGGTATCGCTCGCGGCCGAGCGACTGGCGCGACTCCCCCTCGTCGGCGAGGATGCGGTCCAGCACGAACTGGGCGGCGATGCTGGCGTGGTCCACGCCAGGCAGCCACAGCGTGTCGTCCCCGCGCATGCGGTGGTAGCGCACCAGGATGTCCTCGACGAAGGCGGTGAGGGCGTGGCCGAGGTGGAGCGCGCCGGTGACGTTGGGCGGGGGCTGGATGACCACGAACCGCTCAGTGTCGTCCGGCGGCTGGGGCGCCGGCGTGAACGCGCCGCTCTCCAGCCAGCGCTCGTAGATCGCCGGCTCGACCACGGCGGCGTCGTACCGGGGTGGAAGCTCACTCCTCGTCGACGGCGTCGTCATCGGTCCATCTCCTGCCTGGCATGCAAAAGCCCGCTCGTCGAAGGACGAACGGGCTCGTCGTGGTACCACCTTCGTTCGGCGCCATCGGGTTGCGGACCGATGATGCCCTCGTTCCCGCGGTATCGGGCGGACCCGGCCGGCTCGCGTGCGACCTTCTCCCTCTCGCGTCCCGGAGCGGCTCTCAGCCTGTGGCCGGCTCCTCTCTTGCGGCCTATGGAGGGGTACTCCTCACGGTCGTCGCCGTGCTCGAAGTCTAGCACGCCCTCCGGCGGCGGCGGTCAGCGCGGGCCGGCGACGGTCACAACCAGCGAGCCGTCGGATTGCTCGATGCCGGCGTTCGGACCCTCGATGCTGCGGATGGCGCCCAGGATGTCGAAGTCGGCGGCATGGCTGGCGCGATAGACGAAGTCGCCGGTGGGGCCGAGCGACAGCGTCACGCCGTGGACGCCCTCGACGCGCTCCAGCGCCTGCTTGAACGAGGTGATGGCGCCGAAGCTTCCGAGGCCCTTGACCACGATCGCGGTTGACGTCTCGACGGCGGTCGCCGCACCGCCGCTGGACGGCTCCGGCGGGGCGGAGGCCGGTGCAGCTGGGGCCGGAGCAGCTTCGGCCTGTGCAGCCGGGACCTCCGCGGCCTGCGGTGTGGTGGCGGCCGGCGGCGCAGCGCCTGCCGGCGCGGCGTTCTGCGCAAGGCGCCGATCGAGCTGGGCGAGCCGCTGCGCGAGGGTCTCGTCGCTCGGGGCGGTCGACGCGGCAGAGCCGTTCGTCGCCGACTGCTGTTCGGCCGCCGCGCCCTCGGAATCGGCCGCCGCGCCGGCGGCAGGCACGGTGCCGGCGGGCCTGGTCAGGTCGGGCCGGGGCGGCATGCGCTTGGCGGCTGCCACGAAGGCGGCCGGGTCGGTGATCTCGGACAGCTGGGCGAAGAAGGTGGCCAGCTCACGCTCATGGTCCGCCAGGCGGCCGCGCGTGGCGTCGACCTCGCGGTCGGTGGCGGCCTGGTGGTCGGCCAGCTGCTGCTCCAGCTGCTTCTGGCGCGCCTCGCGGCGCTGCCCGGCCTCGCGCCGGACACGCTCCAGCTCGGTGCGCTCCCAGTCGCCGATACCGTTGATATCCAGGTCCGCGCGGCGTCGCAGCTCCTCGGCGCGCTCGGCGGCGCCGGCGGTCAGCTCCGCGACGCGCTGCTCCACGGCCTGACGCACGCCCTCCAGGCTGCTGTCGCGCGATGACTCGGCGACGCCGCGCATGGCGCCCACCAGGTCACGCAGGAACGGCGTCTCCGGCGGCTCGGGTGACGCGGCGGCGGCGGGCACCTCAGTCTCGGTATCCGGCCCGGCGGCCACTCCGGTGGATGCCGCCTCGTTGGCCGGCGCGTCCTGCTCGGGGACGGGCGCGTCCCGCTCGGGGACGGGCGCGTCCTGCTCCGCCGCGGCGTCCACGACATTCGCGGTGGACTCGGCGGCGTCGCTCCGCTCGCCCTCGCCCCAGCGAAGTCGGAAGCCCGGTCGTCGTGGATTCTGGCCCATTGGTCTTCATACCCCTGCTGAATCGCGCGGTCGTGCCGCTCGCGCCTTGCATGCTAGCCGTCGCGGCGCGATTGACGGAGCAAACGCAAGTACCCTCCGGCGTACACCGGTCGTACCACGCCCCTCGGTTGGTACCATGCGGCGCCATGGACCTCGAACCCTGGTTGGACACGACGCTCAAGGTCGTCGGCATCGTGGTCCTGGCCCTCGTCGGGGTGTGGGCCGTGCGGCTGGCGATCGGCACGGCGGTGCGCCACATGCTGGAGCGGCGGGCGGTGCAGGAGGGGCAGCTCACCGCTGACGACCTCGAACGGCGTATCCGGACCCTGCAGCGCATGGCGGTGCGCATCGCCGCCGGCGTCATCGGGCTGATCGCGCTGCTCATGATCCTCGAAGAGTTCGACGTGTCCATCGGTCCGGCCATCGCCGGCCTGGGGGTGGTGGGGATCGCGGTCGGCTTCGGGGCGCAGACGCTCATCCGCGACTGGCTGGCCGGCGTGTTCATCATCCTGGAGAACCAGTACAGCACCGGCGACGTGGTCCGCATCTCGGGCGTGGACGGCCTGGTCGAGGATTTCAGCCTGCGGCGCACGACCCTGCGCGACCTGGACGGCACGGTCCACACCGTGCCGAACGGGTCGATCGTGGTGGCCTCCAACATGACCCGCGGCTGGGCCCGCGTGAACCTGGACATCTCGGTGGCCTACGACACCGACATCGACCGCGCGTCGGGGATCATCGACGAGGTGGGGCGCAGCCTGACCTCGGATGAGCGCTGGCGCGAGCGGTTGATCGAGGCGCCATCGGTGCAGCGCGTGAACGCTTTGGGCGACTCGGCGGTCACCCTGAAGGTGCTCGGCCAGGTGCGGCCTGCCGAGCAGTGGGCGGTCGCCGGTGAGCTGCGCAAGCGGATCCTGGCGGCTTTTGCGGCCGAGGGGATCGAGATCCCGTTCCCGCACCAGGTCATGGTCACGCGCGAGCGCGGAGCGGGCGCGCAGCAGGCTCGCGAGCCGGAGGCGACCGAGCCTCCCGAACCGGCCGAGCGGGGCGGCGGCTAGGCCGACTCCTCCTCGCGCTCGACGGCGCGGCCGCGGTCCTTGGCGCGGCGCCGGGGCTCGGACTCATCGGTTTCGGTGACCAGCATCGGCGGCTGACCGTGCTCGATGGTCTCGGCGGTGATGACGACCTTCTTCACGTCGGTGCGCTCCGGGATGTCGTACATCACCTCCAGCAGCGCCTCCTCCACGATAGTGCGCAGCGCCCGCGCCCCGGTCTTGCGGTCGATCGCCAGCTTGGCCGTGGCGTCCAGGGCCTCATCGGTGAAGACCAGCTCCACCTGGTCCAGGCTCAGGAACTTGGCGAACTGCCGGGTCACCGCGTTCTTCGGCTCCGTCAGGACCTTGACCAGGTCGTCCTTGGCCAGTGCCGCCAGGCTGACCACCACCGGCAGGCGACCGACGAACTCGGGGATCAGCCCGTACTTGAGCAGGTCCTCCGGCATGAGGCGGTCCATCAGCCGGCGGCGCTGCTCGCGCGTGCGATGGGCCTCCGAGCCGAAGC
>JAPSGM010000216.1:726-3871 GCA_031177555.1 Chloroflexota bacterium | reverse complement strand
CTTCGTTGAGCGTGCCTCGTCGGTGGTCCGCGGCTTCCGGCTGAACGACGCGAACGTTGCGGCGGTGGTCGAAATCTGTCGCCGCCTCGACGGTCTCCCGCTCGCCATCGAGCTGGCGGCGGCACGAGCCAAGCTCCTCCCCCCGCCCGCGATGCTGGCTCGGCTCGGCGATCGACTGAGCCTCCGCGGCGCCCGCGATGTTCCCGAGCGGCAGCAGAGCCTGCGCGGGGCGATCGCCTGGAGCTACGACCTGCTCGACGAGCCGGCCCGCAAGGTGTTCGAGGGGATGTCGACCTTCGTCGGTGGCATGAGCCTGGATGCCGCCGAGGCAGTGCTCGCGGCTGATAGCGGGGATGACGTCGTCGACACCCTGGGGACGCTCGTCGATGCCAGCCTCGTCCGGAGGGTGGACATTGAAGGGGAGGAGCCGCGGTTCACCATGCTGGAGACGATCCGCGCCTTCGCTGGCGAGCGGCTGGCCGCCAGCAGCCGGCTCGAGGAGGTGCGCCGCCGGCACGCGGAGCACTTCGCGAAGCTCGCCGCGCTGGCCAGGCCCGAGGTCCTCGGGCCGCAGGCCGGCCGTTGGCTCGACCGGCTGGAGTCGGAGCACGACAACGTGCGAGCGGTTCTCGCCTGGGCCGTCGAGCGCGCCGACGCGCCGCTCGCGCTGCGCCTGACGGCGGACGTCTGGCGCTTCTGGCAGCGGCGCGGGTTCCTGGTCGAGGGCCTCGGGCGCGCGCTAGCAGCGCTCGAGCTGCCGGGCGACGTCGACCTGGCGGTAAAGGCGGATGCCCTCGAGGCAGCGGGAGGACTCGCCTACTGGCAGGCCGATGCCCCCATGACCCGCGAGCTGTATGAGCGGGTGCTCGCCATCCGGCGCGAGCAAGGCGACCCGCTGCCGATCGCCGAGGCGCTCTATAACCTGTCGTTCAGCTACACCTGGGTGAGCATCTCCGACGAGGCCGCCCGCCCCGACCCGGAAGGCGCGCTGCGGCTACTCGACGAGGCGCTCGCCCTGTTCGGTGCCGAGGAGGATCGCGCCGGGCAGGCCAAGGTGCTGTGGGGCATCGCCACCAGCGAGTTCTGGATGCACCGCCTCAGACGGTCACGCGAGCACGTACGTCAAGCCGAACGGCTCGCGCGCGAGCTCGGCGATGCGTTCCTCATCCCTTGGGTCCTATACCTCGACGCCGTGGTGTCGCTCGGGCTCGGCGACGTCGAGCCTGTTCGCCCGGCACTGGCCGAGGCGCTCGAGCGCTTCGCAGAGTCGGACGACGTGTCAGCCTATGCGCTGATCCTCGACGCCTTCGCCGCGCTCGCCCTGCAGCAGGGAGATCGGCAGCGAGCCGCGCGCCTCTCAGGCGGCGTCGCGGAGCTCGAGACCCGCAGCGGCACCGGCCTGAACCGGATCAACCGCGGAGTCATCGGTTTCGACCCCGACGCTCTGCGCGCCGACCCCTCCCTGGCCGAGGCCTGGGCCGAGGGCGCCGGGATGGACGACGCGACCCTCTCGGCATACGCGCTCGCCGAGGCCTGAGCCGTATTGGCGATCACCACCGGCATGCGTCAGGGCGAGCTGCTCGGCCTGCGCTGGCGGGACATCGACTGGACGGCCCGCAGAGTCGCCGTCCACCACACCCTCGTCCGGCTGCATGTGCGCTGGTGGCTGGGCGAGCCGAAGACCACCAAGAGCGCGCGTTCGATCGACCTCACCGACCCGACCCTCGACCTGCTGCGGACCCACCGTGCCCACCAGGCCGAGCGGCGGTTGGCCATCGGCCATCGCGTGACCGACGACGACTTCGTCTTCTCCGACGACGCCGGTGAGCCGCTGTGGGGACGGCACGTCACCACGCGCGAGTTCGGGCCGCTACTGCGTCAGGCCGAGCTGCCGCCGATCCGTTTCCACGACCTGCGCCACACGTTCGCCACCCTGCAGCTGACGGCGGGCACCAACCCCAAGATCGTGTCCGAGGTGCTCGGCCACGAGGAGGTGGCGATCACCCTCGACCGCTACAGCCACGCGCTGCCGACCCTGCAGGTCGAGGCCATGGGCCGCCTCGACGCGGTTCTCGGCCGCTCGCCGCTCGACGTGCCGGACGAGGGTCCAGCCGATCCGTCGCAGACCGAATTGTGGGTCGATCAGGCACCCGCGTCCTGGTCCGCGTTCGATGGCGGGAGCGATAAGGGTCCAGATAAAGGTCCAGCCGGGCCCCGCCGGGCAACGAGAAAGCCCGATCCGAGCGTGAATCGGGCCGATGAGGGCGAGGTTGGTACCGCATACCGGATTCCTGGTGAAATGTCTCATGTGTCTCAGCTGCGTACACCGAGTGCATCCAAGAGACACATGAGACGCATGAGACAGGATCCATAAGGGCTCCAATAAGGGCTCCTGGCCGCCGAATTTGAGCACATCCGTGTCAGCGCAGGTGGCATTCGCCCGCTGTGTGGCCGGAGGCGACAATACTGCGGAGCGGCAGCGCCGTGGGCCGAAGCCCGAGTTAGCGGCGAGTCGCCGGCGGCGGGTGGCCGAGGTGCCCACGAGCGTCACCTCAACGCCGGGGTACCGATTCGACCAGTACCCGACCCCTCGCGTCGAATGCCCGAATGCGGTTGGCCGGGAGCGGCCCCTGTTCTTCGAGCTGGAAAGCGGCGACGCCCGCAATCGGGCGTTGCACCAGCGTCCGACCGTCCGCCAGCTCGACGGCCACCAGCGACGTATCAGGTGGAGGCAGGACGGCCAGCCAAGCACCCGGCGGGCCGTCACCGCTCCACTGTCCGAGTTGGGCTGAGTCGTAGGGCCAGCATTCGCCTTCGTACCCCACACCAGCGCCGAAGGCGAGATGGATGCACGCCTCTGCGGCCACGTGCGGCTTGCCACGCGCCAGGAAGACTTTCGTGCCCGTCGCGGCAATGGTTCCGACGTACATAACCGGCGAGATGTAGGCGGCGAACTCGTCGGCCGGAAGAAGTCCGATCTCCGGCTCGGACGGAAGCAGCAATGGGTGTTCCTCACCCAGCCGTTCGATGTCGATTTCTGGCGCGGGCCCAATGGATGTGGCCACCTGGTACCCCTCCTCGCTCAGCTCACCCAGGCTCACGGCCCACTCCCAGCGTTCGGCGAAGGAAGGTGCCTGATTGCCCC
>JAPSGM010000216.1:0-716 GCA_031177555.1 Chloroflexota bacterium | reverse complement strand
ATCAGGCAGCCGTCGGCATCCCGGGTTCCCCGTCGACGCCGTCGTCGGGGGCGAGCCTCGTTCGCCGGGGACTACCTTCACGGTCACACCGCGCATCCCCACCACAATACGAACGCGGGCGCCAAGGCCACGAAGTACAAGCCGATGGCGACGAAGAATGCCGGCGCCGCGACTAGCATCGCCAGCCAGCCCACGGCGTACTGATCGGCGAGCATTCGGGCTGCAATGGCCGCGAAGGTGATGGGCACCAGCCACAGCGCGTACCACGCCCACCGAGCTCCGCTCCGGTAGGGTCCGACGGCAACAACGAGGGCGAGCACGGCGAAGGCGGCGCCGATCAGCCCCAGGACGGCCAAGAGCCGCGACACGAGGGACGCCACGTCCTGGTCCTGGGAAGCGAGCTGCTCCCATGTCCGCCCGGTCAGCTCGGTCTCGTCCCCTGCCGGCGTCAGGCGGACATACGCGGCGGATAGCGCGGTGACTCCGGCGACGGTTGCAACTAGCAGCCAGCTGACGGCCTGTGGTCGCGCCGGCGTGCCGTCTGCTCTCATCGGTGTCCCTCCGCGGTCGGCGGCGCATGCCAGATGTAGTCAAGGCGGTCGGCTTCGGTTCGGGATGAGCGTGGCCGGCTGCGCGTCCTGTCGTCACGGGCTTGCTGTCCCGGGTGACCAGGGAAACCGCGTCGGGCGGCCGGAACTGCAGTCAGGAGGCCACGA
>JAPSGM010000215.1 GCA_031177555.1 Chloroflexota bacterium | reverse complement strand
GGGGGGGGGGCGGCCCCGATGCCCGCGCAGGCCTTCGGAAGTCCGGCGATGCTTGCTCGCCAAGGTACCAACCACATGGGGCCATCGGAATGGGACCAACGCGCCACTGTCGCACCGCACCGGTGGTGACCCAACCTATCCGCAGCCGCGCGCCGCTCATCTGGCAGCCAAGCCGGATGCAGCGGACCCGGGCCCGCGGCTGGGCACGGAACGCTGCGGCATTGGCCCAGCGAACCCCATCGAGGTGCATCCGTGTCGCGTTTCCGTCTTCGCCTGGCGTCTCTCCTGGTCCTCCTCCTGGTCACGTCGTCGGTGGCCGTCCAGCCGCCGCTCGTCGCCGCCCAGGGGACGGTGCGCCTGGTCGTCGAGTTTCGGCCCGGGACGAGCCAGGCCCACGCCGACCGTGCGGCGGCGCGCGGCGGGGGCAGGATCGTGGACCGGGTTCCGCAGCTGGGCGCGGTGGTCGTTGAGCTGCCGGCGGCGGCGGTTGCCAACGCTCGGGCCGGGTGGGCCAGCGACCCCCAGGTGGCGGGGGTCGAGACCGACGGCACCGTGCAGGCAACCTGGACCCCGTCCGACCCGCTGTGGGGCTACCAGTGGGAGCAGCGCCAGGTCCGCACGCCCAAGGCCTGGAATTTGACCCGCGGCAGGAAGACGGTCGTGGTGGCCGTGGTGGACACGGGCGTCCAGCCCAGCCATCCGGACCTGGCGAACCACCTCCTCGACGGACGCGACTTCGTGAACAAGGACAACAATTCAAAGGATGACAACGGCCACGGAACGGCCGTCGCGGGCGTCATCGGTGCGCTCGCCGCCAACGGCGTCGGGGTGGCCGGCGGCTGCAACCGTTGCCGTATCCTGCCGGTCAAGGTGCTCGACTCGAGCGGCGGCGGTTACTGGAGCGTGGCGGCCAAGGGCATCATCTGGGCCGCCGACCAGGGCGCCCACGTCATCAACCTCAGCTTCGGTGGTCCGACCGGCAGCTCCACGCTGGCCGGTGCCGTCGCCTACGCGCGCTCCAAGGGCGCCGTCGTCGTCGCGGCCGCGGGCAACAACGGGACGAGCGGCTACTTCTACCCGGCGGCCTACAGCGGCGTCATCAGCGTCGCGGCCTCGACCGACATGGACCTGCGCTACTCGTGGTCGAACTACTCGTCCGGCTGGGTGACGCTGGCCGCCCCGGGGTGCACCTGGACCAGCAAGTGGTGGAACACGTACGGCAGCTTCTGCGGCACGAGCGCCGCTGCCCCGGTGGTCGCCAGCATCGCGGGCCTGGTCAAGTCGATGACGCCGACCCTGACGAGCTCGAATATCGAGACGATCCTGCGAAAGTCGGGCGTCCAGACGCCCTACTCCATCACGGTGCGCGGTCGGATCGACGCCTTTGCGGCCGTGTACCGCGCCGCATACGGGACGGAGGCGCCGCGGAAGAAGCTGAAGCCGTCGGCGCCACTCCTGGCCGACGGCACCCGGCTCGAGCTCCTCAGCGGTGATCACATCGGCTACCGCTTCGACCGCCACGGGGCGATCCTCGCCGCGACGCGGATCAGCCTCGCCTCGACGTCCGGCGCGGTGACCAGCAAGCGTCGGCAGATTCCCAACCGCGCGGGCCATTGGTTCTGGGTGGAAGATGGCAGCCTGGCCAGGTACTGGATCCGCGAGTCCTCGCGCGTGTACCTTGCCCCCGAGCCGCCCACCGACGAGCTGTTGCCCAGCGCGCCGCTGCTGGACCCCGCCATCAAGGTGACCTTGAAGCCGGGCGAGCACGTCGGCCACCGCTTCGACCGGAGCGGGACCGCGCTCAGCAAGAAGCGCCTCGTGCTCGACGCCACCTCCAGGGCGGGCACCATCAAGGTCGCGCGCGTGCCGAACCGGAGCAAGACCTGGTTCTACATCGCCGACGGAGCGCTGGCGGGCCACTGGCTGCGGGCCTCCAACTCGGTGAAGCTCAAGAGCGATCCGCTGCCGGCGCGCAGCAGCTCGACGCGGCTCGAGCCGGCCGACCCGCTCTTCAAGCCGGCCCAGCGCGTCCGGCTCGCCGCCGGCGAGCATGTCGGCGTCCGGTTCGCGACCGACGGCACCGTGCTGTCACGGCGCACCATCACCCTGGCCCAGACCTCGGGGGCGAACGCGACGAAGTGGATGCAGATTCCCGGGCGAGACGGTCGCTGGCTCTACATCGTGGATGGCGGGCTGGCCGGCTACTGGGTCCGCCAGAAGGCCACGCGCTACCTGGTTCCCTGATCGTCGGTCGGGGCTGGCGCCGGGGGGCGACCAAGCCTACGATGCGCCGATGAAGGGCGATCGCGTCGAGGCGGTGGTCGACACCGGGCAGGGCACCCAGACCTTTGTCATCGAGGCGACGCGCGCCGGCCGGCGGATCGAGGTCACCACCGCGCGGGGCGTGGTCGAGGTCAGCGAGGTGACCCGCGGGGGGACGCCGGTGCGCACCGGCCGCTTCATGTCCAGCCGCGTGGTGGCGCTCGTGGAGCACCCGGCGCACGAGGGGCGCGACTCGAAGGTGGACGTCTCCACGCGCCGCAGCATCACGACCGGCGAGACCTGACCCCGGCCGTCCCATAGGGCGGTCAGCCGATGATCGGAACGACGATCGTCGCCAGCAGGAGCATGACTCCGACCAGGACGGCCGCCAGCCCGAGCTCCACGTCCGGGACGCGCCGGGCCGGGACCTCGCGACGGTCGAGGCTCTCGCCTCGCAGCGTCTGGGGACTCCTCGTGTGGCTCTTCCGCCCGATGCCAGGAGCGTAGGCGAGCCGGACGCGACCGCCCTCCGCGCGATGTCGCGCTGCGGCTACGCCATTCCGCAGAGCCATCAGCCGGCCAGCCGAAGCTCGAGCTGTTCGGCCTGCGGCCGAGGCCGATCCGCAAGCGGCGGCACCGGCCGGCTCGGCGCCCAGACCCACTCGCTTCGCATTTCCGCCAGGGTGGCGTTCAGTCCCGCTGTCTGGTGGCGGCTGAGGTAGGCCCGGCCGGAGTACAGCCGTCGGTACCGCTTCACCTCCTCCGGCCAGTCGCGCGCCAGCCGCTCCAGGAAGTGCTCGCGCGTCCCCGGCCGGAGGTTGAGGATGTTCCACCACAGGTGCGTCGCGCCGGCCTCGCGCGCGGCCACGGCTACGTCGCGCAGCGCGGCCGGGTCATCGGACAGCCCCGGCAGGATGGGCGCCATTCCCACCCCGGCGCGGATGCCCGCCGCGACGAGACGGGAGAGTGCCCGCAGCCGCTGGCGGGGGTGCGCCGTTCCCGGCTCGGTCGTGCGCCACACCCGCTCGTCCAGCGTGGGGATGGAGATGTTCACGCTGACCCTGGCCACGCGCGAGGCGGCGGCCAATACGTCGACGTCGCGTACGATCAGCGGGCCGCGGGTGATGACGCTGAACGGCGTGGCGGCCTCTGCCAGGGCCTCGATGCAGCCGCGCGTCAGGCGGTATCGCCCCTCGGCGGGCTGGTAGGGATCGGTGGCGGTGCCGACGGCCACCTCCTCGCGGCGCCACGACCTGCGCGCCAGGTCGCGCCGAAGCACCTCGACCACGTTGGTCTTCACCCGGATGCGCGCGCCGTAGCGGCCGTCGGGCGGGCGACCGGCACGGAGCTCGAAGCCGCGGACGTAGCAGAACGTGCACCGATGGACGCAGCCGGTGTACGGGTTGAGCGACCAGTGGAAGGGCATGCCCTTCACCCTGGTAAGGGCGCTGCGGCAGGGCTCCTCGGCGTACTCCGGGCGCATGGGCCGAGGATAGAACGGGCGTTCGGTTTTGTCCATGCCCAGTCTGGCGCGCCGAGCCGACGGTGCCGCGGACCGGTCGGCCGTACCGATGGGTAGCGCCGACGCGCTAACATGCCCATGGCGCCCCGCG
>JAPSGM010000414.1 GCA_031177555.1 Chloroflexota bacterium | reverse complement strand
CCGGAGCGCGACGAGTACCTCGGGCAGCTGATCGCGGCCCTCGGCGCGGAGCCGGTCGAGTACGCGGGCGCGCGCAAGTGCTGCGGCTTCCCGGTCATCACGATGAACCGCACCACCTCGCTGCGCCAGGCGGGCCGCCACGTGGCCGACGCCATCGACGCGGGCGCCGACTGCCTCGTCACGCCCTGCCCGCTGTGCCACCTCAACCTCGACATGCAGCAGCCGGCCGCGGCCCGCTTCGTGGAGCGCGACCTGGACCTGCCGGTGCTGCACCTGCCGCAGATGGTCGGGCTCGCGCTGGGCCTCGAGCCCAAGGAGCTCGGCATGGGCAAGCACGTGGTGTCTACGCGCGACGTGCAGCACAAGGTGGCGATGCGCGCCGCAGCCTGACCCCAGAAACGAGAAAGCCGGCCAGTGGCTGACCGGTCTCTCTCGCAAGGCGTACCCCAATCCGCCCTGAAAAGTTCTTGCCTGGATGGTTCCCTGAGGGAGCGACTCCCTCGCCACCCCTACGGTGGGATTTGCAGGGGAGAGGACGTGTGATCTTCGGGGGACCGGATGGCGGAGAGGGCGGGTACTCCGCGGGTGAGAGTGCCCTCACCCGTTCTCCCCCTTTCGGGCGTAGACTGTCTGCCGAATGCCCTCCGTCGTCTCGGCCAAGTTCGAGGATCTCGTCGCGGTCGGCCTCAGGGTGCTGATCTCCGAGGACGCCAACCTCGAGTTGGTCGCGGCCGGCGTTCCGATGGAGCGGATCGAGGCGGCCATCGAGGAGCACGCGCCCGACGTCGTACTGCTCAACTTCGGCACGCTCCGCACGCCCGCAGACGTCTTCCAGCTCCACCAGGCCTATCCCGAGACGCGGCTGTTGGTTCTCGCGAACCGGCCGACCGCGGCGGAGTGCAACCAAATGCTGTCCTTCGGCGCCACGGCTTGCCTATCGAAGGAGACGGAGGCCCGCGACGTCGTCAACGCCATCCATCTGGCCTCCCGCGGGATGCACGTGCTGCCCCGCTCGGCGGCCGCCGGCGTGGGGGTCGAGACACTCAACGTCCAGGGCTCGGACCTGCTCACGCCGCGCGAGGCCGAGGTGCTCGAGCTGCTGCAGGACGGGGCCACGAACGCGCAGATCGCGCACCACCTCTCGATCGGCGTGGAGACCGTGCGCACGCATGCCCGCCACATCTACCGCAAGCTCGGCATCAGCTCGCGTCGCGAGCTCACACGGCTGACGCGGCCTGACGGCCTGGCCGGCGCGGACCGGCCGGTCGTGGTGGAACCGCGCTGAGCCGCTACGCGCTGACGGCGCGCAGGAGCCCGCGCACGCTCAGCAGCTCCGCCACCTGGACGGCGTTGGTGGCGGCGCCCTTGCGGAGGTTGTCCCCCACGATCCAGAGGTTGAGGCAGCGCTCGTGCGAGGGGTCGCGCCGGATCCGGCCGACCAGCACGTCGTCGCGGCCGGCGACATCGATCGGCGTCGGATAGTGCGCGTCGCCGGGGTCGTCCACGACCGCCACGCCGGGGGCGCCGGCCA
>JAPSGM010000058.1 GCA_031177555.1 Chloroflexota bacterium | reverse complement strand
TTCCATTTCCTCTTCTTCGTCACCGATGCGCTGATGGCGCGCATGCAGGCCAACGTCGACTTGATCGGGCAATTCCTCTCGCCGGCAGATGCCGGGCTGATCAAGTACGTGCTCGTCGGCCTCGCCCTGATGGTGCTGATCGCGTTTCGTCCGCAGGGTTTGCTCAGGAGCAGAGAAGAGGGTCGTGTCGATGCGCCCTGAGCTCGATATCGCTCCCGAGCCCGGGGTGAGCAAGCCGGATCCGGTCCTCACCATCGACGGCATGCGCCGGGCTTTCGGGGGGCTGCTGGCAGTTGACATCCACCATCTGGAGATCCAGCGCAACACCATCACTTCCATCATCGGGCCCAACGGTGCGGGCAAGACCACGCTGTTCAACCTGCTGACGAGCTTCGATACGCCAGGCGAGGGGCACTTCTCGCTCGACGGTGACGACCTGGTGGGGGTGGCCGCTCACCAGGTGGCGAGGCGTGGGATGGTCAGGACCTTCCAGCTCACCAAGGTGCTACCCAGGCTTACCGTCCTCGAGAACATGCTCGTGGCAGCCAAGGTCCAGCCGGGAGAGACGTTCCGTGGCGCCATCCTCGGCGGCTGGCTGGGCGCGGAGCGGCAGAACGAGGAGCGGGCGAGGGACCTCCTCCAGCGGTTCGGCCTCACTGCCATGGCCGACGAGCACGCCCGCAGCCTCTCGGGCGGACAGCGCAAGCTCCTGGAGATGGCCCGGGCCCTGATGACCGAGCCGAGCGTGATCATGCTCGACGAGCCCACGGCGGGCGTCAACCCGGTGCTCATCCAGTCCCTGCTCGAGCACGTCAAGGGTCTCAGGGACGCAGGGATGACGGTCCTCTTCGTCGAGCACGACATGGATGTGGTCCAGAACATCTCCGATTGGGTGGTGGTCCTGGCCGAGGGTCGGGTCATCGCCGAGGGGCCGCCGCGGGTCATCGCCCGCAATCCGGAGGTGATCGAGGCCTACCTGGGAGCGCACCGCGCGGAGGATGAGGAGTGAACGAGCCGCTGCTGCGCGTCGAGGACCTGGTCGGCGGTTACGTTCCCGAGGTCGACATCCTCAAGGGCGTCAACCTGACCCTCCAGAAGGGGGAGCTGGTCGGGATCATTGGGCCCAACGGTGCCGGGAAATCCACGCTGGTCAAGGCGATCTTCGGCCTCATCGAGGTCCGTTCCGGCAACGTCTCGCTGGGCGGTGTCGAGATCACCGGCCTGCCGACCCACGAGCTGGTGAGCCGGGGGATGGGCTATGTGCCCCAGCGAGCCAACGTCTTCCCCTCGCTGACGGTGGAGGACAACCTGCGGATGGGCCTCTACCTGAACATCAGGGCCTGGGACGAGCGGGTCGAGGTGGTCACCACCCTATTCCCGCTCATCCAGCAGCGGCGTCACCAGAAAGCCGGACTCCTGTCCGGCGGCGAGCGTCAGATGGTCGCGTTTGGCCGGGCATTGATGACCGACCCCAGCGTGCTGTTGCTGGACGAGCCTTCCGCCGGGCTGTCCCCGATCGTCCAGGACCGGGTGTTCGACAAGGTGAAGGAGATCGCCAAGATGGGCGTGTCCGTCGTCATGGTGGAGCAGAATGCCCGCCATTGCCTCGGCATCGCCGATCGGGGCTATGTCCTCGACCAGGGTCGGAATGCCTACACCGGGTCCGGCCAAGAGCTGCTCCACGATCCAAAGGTGATCCAGCTCTACCTGGGCACCCTCGGCCGAGGATCGGAGAACGGCCGATAGTTGATGAGGCCCGGCGATCTGCCGGGCCTCATCGGGTTGGGATTGACCAGCGTGGCTAGCCGCCGATGTTGCCCGAGATCTGCTCCTCGTTGACGTTGTCGCCCTCGGCGTTGAAGGTGAACACGTCGTAGGTGCCCACGCCGGGCTCCCCGTTCTCGGTGAAGTCCAGCGGCCCGGAGGCGCCGTCGTAATCGATGTCGGTGCCGGCCCAGACCATCTCAAGGCAGTCGGCGATCAGCGAGCATTTTTCCCCATCACGGGTCACTCCGATGATCTCGTCCACGTACTCGCCCGGATCCGAGCTCTGGGCCACCTGGGCAGCCAGAGTCACGATCGCCAGGCAGTCGTACATGTGGGCAGAGAACACCGTCGGGGCGTCCGGGGCGAAGTCCGCGAACCGGTCTCCAAAGGTGGGCTCGCCGTCTTCCGGTGCCACCGACGGGTAGGTGCCCCGGATGCCCTCGAGGATGGCGGGGTCGCCACCCACATCGTCGGGGGTGACGGTGTCGACGAAGCCATCGGCCACGTACACCTGGCCATCGAAGCCGGCGCTCTCCAGGTCCAGGAGAATCTGACCGCCCTCGGCGTAGGTGATCATCACCATGGCGTCGGCACCCGAAGCCACGATGTCCTGCGCAAGGTCGCTGAAGGACGTCTGCGCCGGGTCGTACCCCTCAGCCAGGGCGACTGTTGCTCCAGCCTCCTCGACCGTATCCCTCACGGCCTCCCCGAAGCCCTGGCCATAGTCGGTGCTCTGCCAGAGCACGGCCACATTGCTGTGCCCGTCCTCGACGATCAGGTTGCCCAGGAGCGGACCCTGGATCTCGTCGGACGGTGCGGTGCGAACGTGGTTCGGGTTGAAGTCAGGTGAGCTGAACAGCGCGCCGGTGCTGGTGCCCGAGCACATGACCATCCCGGCGGTGTTGACCTTGTCCCAGACGGCATTGGCCACACCGCTGGCGGCGGGACCGAGGATTACGTCATGGTCGCCGGTGAGGTACTGGTCGATGTTCTGCGAGGCGATGGTGGGATCGGTGCCGGAGTCGGCGAAGTCGACCGTGACGAGGTCGGCTGAAACCTCATTGATCTCATCGGCGCCCATCCGGAGCGGTTCCTCCAGGGCGTCGATGATGCTCGAAAGCGCACCGGTCTGGGGCAGGATCGCCCCCACCCGCAGCGGGATCGGCTCCAGGTCTGCCACTGGCACGCTGGCGGCGGCGCTGGCGGCCGAGGGAGCGACGCTTTCCCCTCCGTTGCAGGCCGCGAGGACGATCGCCATCGCCCCGATCACTGCCATCCACGGCCTCAAACGCTTGCCGGAGTCGCGTCTCGATTCCATGATCAACTCCTCTCCTCCGTGACTCTCATGTCTGGCCTCATGCGTGTAGGGAACGTCCGCCGCTGGATTGACCGGTAACGACCGCCGATGGCCGACCCCGGGGGCGATGATTCGACTCCGGGCCTCCGAAGGGCATCGCCGTCAACGCGCGCGCGGGAGAACGCCTAGCGTCGGATAGTACATCACCGAGTCCCGTTTTGGCCCCTGCGGGGATGGCAGGTCCAGGACGAGCCCCGCTGGAGCAGAATGCGCCGATGTCCTCGCAGCCGCCGAGCGCGCCGCGCCCGCCCTCGGACTACCGTCCCGACCTGCGCCCGATGCTCATCCTGTTGGGGCTGCTGGTGGGCGTGGTCATCGGGTGGCTGATCCTGGGCCCGCTGATCCTGCCGGCCGCCCGCTGACCGTCCTCGGCCGGCGTCGCTCTCGCACCGACCTGCGAAATGTGACCCACATTCGCATATCGCAAGTCGGGGAGCATGGTGTTGCGAAACGTGACTTTCGTTCGCGCCGCACGCACCCGCCCCGGCCCGCGCCAGCGGCCGACGCCGCCGACTACCCCGGGCGGCGCACCGTGAACCCGATCCCGGCGCCGTACAGCACCAGCGCCACGCCGGCCGCCGCCGCGGCGATCCCCGGCGACTCCTGCGGCAGCGGCAGGAAGCCGACCGACCACAGCTCCCAGACCCGGTAGCCCAGCGCGGCGCCGGCCGCGATGCCGAGCGCCAGGTAGGCCCACGGCGAGTCGAGCATGAAGCCCCATCGTCCGCGCATGTAGCCGATGTCCAGCAGGGCCAATGTGGCGATGGCCGCGCCGAAGATCACCAGCCCGGGCCCCTCCAGGCCGATGCCGTGCGCGGCGGGCACCGGCACCCCGTTGACCGACTCGCCGCCGGCGCGCCACCAGGGCAGGAAGCCGGCGACGACCATCAGCAGGCTGCCGAGCAGGATCGGCAGCCGGAATCGACGGGCCTGGTGCATCGGCTCAGCCCTCCGGCGAGGCGGCTCCGTACACGGATGGCTTCAGCACGCCGATGTAGGGCAGGTTCCGGTAGCGCTCGTCGTAGTCCAGGCCGTAGCCGACCACGAATCGGTCCGGGATGGTGAAGCCGCGGTAGTCGATCGGGATCTCGGCCAGGCGCCGCGCCGGCTTGTCCAGCAGGCAGACGACGCGGATCGAAGCCGGTCCCTTGTCGTGCAGGTACTTCAGCAGGTAGTTCAGCGTCAGGCCGGTGTCGATGATGTCCTCCACCACGATCACGTCTCGCCCCTCGATCGGCCTGGACAGGTCCTTGAGGATGCGCACCTGACCGCTCGACTCGGTCGAGGCGCCGTAGCTCGAGACCTCCATCAGGTCCAGCGACAGGGTGCTCTGCATGGCCCGGATCAGGTCGGCCAGGAAGATGATCGAGCCCTTCAGGACGCTGACCAGCACCGGGTCGCGGCCGGCATAGTCGGCCTCCAGCTGCGCGCCCAGCTGGGCCACCCGCTCGGCGATCTGGTCGCCGGTGACAAGGATCTCCTCGACGTCGTCGTGGATGGTCGATCGGGTGGTGGCGTGGGTGGAGTTCATCGGTCCGGGTCAGTCCTCGCTGGCGGAGCGGCCGTTCAGCGGCCCGTTCCCGTTCATGACGGCCACGTCAGCCAGGAAGTCGAGCCGGCCGTACTTCAGCATCAGGGCCTTGAAATCGCGGGCGTAGAACAGCTTCACCCGTACCTCCGGGTAGAGCTGCCTGAGCCAGCGCAGCTTCCGATTCTTGCGGCGCACCAGCGACTGCTTGAGGGTCGTCAGCTCCAGGTAGAGGTCGACCTCGGGCAGGTAGAAATCGGGCGCGAACGACTCGATGACCACGCCGTCGGCGTTCCAGGAGATGGGGAAGACGTCGGGTTCGTATCGCCATTCGACCCCGTAGTAATCGAGGATCCGGGCCAGTTCCGCCTCGCTGTCGTGCGCGAAGCGCGGTGGCGATCTGTCGGCCAGGGTCGCCGCCACCTACTCCTCGATCCTACCGTCGCCGGGGTGCGCTGGCGCCATCGGACCTGAGTATATCGGCCGGACTTATCCACATTTCGGATGACGGTGCGCGAATTGGTGGATAACCGACCTTGTTGTCCACTTCCGTCCGGGGGTATGGTGCCCTTCCTGCTTCCCCGGCGGCCGAGTACGGTAACCGGGCGCCTGCGGGGCCGATGCGAAAGCCGGCCGTCCAGACCGCATGCGACCGGGAAGACCGAAACGCCACCGGTGGAGGCATTTCTCTTTGGCCCACATCCCGTCCGGGACCGATGCCGACGCGCGCGCCGCGCGCGCGGAGCTGGAGGCCCTGCTCGAGGAAGCCCCGCACATCGCCGCCGCCCTGCCGGCGGGCCTGCTCGATGCCGTCGAGCGGTACGTGGCCCTCCTGCTCGATGCGAACCGGCGCGTCAACCTGACCCGCGTGACCCGGCCCCGCGACGTGGCCCGCCTGCACCTCCTCGACGCGCTGGCCGCCCTGCCGCTGGTCGACGACGCGGCGCCGGAGCGGGTGGTGGACCTCGGCTCGGGTGGCGGGGTGCCCGCCATCCCCCTGGCGCTCGCCCGTCCGGGCGTCGCATGGCTCATGGTCGACTCGGTGGGCAAGAAGGCGCGCGTGCTCGGCGCCCTCGTGGCGGCACTGGGCCTGCCCAACGCCGAGGTCTCCTCCGAGCGCGCCGAGGCGCTGGGGCGCGGCGGCCGCCACCGGGAGCGCTACGGGATCGCCACCGCCCGGGCCTGCGCGCCGCTCCCGGTCCTGGCCGAGCTGGCGCTGCCGCTCGTCACGGTCGGCGGACGGCTGCTGGCCTGGAAGGGACCGCTCACGGATGCCGACGAGGAGGTGCGCCGCGGGCGCGTCGCCATCGGGCAGGTTGGAGGGGGAAGGCTGCGGATCGTGCCCGCCGGGATCGACTCCCTGGGAGGGCACTCCTTCGTGGTGGTGACCAAGGTGCGTTCCACGCCGGCGGCCTTTCCGCGGCGGCCCGGAGAGCCATCGCGACGGCCCCTGGGTTGAGCGGTCGGGTTCAGCGCGGCCGTCGGTATACTCGCAAGCCGTGCGCCTCGCCGTCCTCTCCGACATCCACGCCAACCTCGCCGCGCTGCGCGCTGTGCGCGACGATCTGCCGCCGGTCGACGAGGTGTGGGTGCTCGGCGACATCGTCGGCTACGGCCCGCAGCCGAACGAGGTGATCGTCGCGCTGCAGGAGATGGGGGCGCGCAGCGTGCTCGGCAACCACGACGCCGCCGCCATCGGCACCATCGACAGCAGCTGGTTCAACCCTGATGCGGCGCGCGCCATCCAGTGGACCGCCGAGGTCATCGACGACAACGCCCGCGCGTACATGGCCACCCTGCCGGAGGTCCGCACCGAGCGCGGGCTGACCGCCGTGCACGGCAGCCCCCGCGACCCGATGTGGGAGTACATCACCGGCGCCGGCGTGGCGGCCGCGAACCTGGCCGCCTTCGGCACGCCCCTGTGCCTGCACGGCCACACCCACGTGCCGGTGGTCTTCCGCGCCGACGACGGGAGCATCGGCGCCGTGCCGTCGACGCCGCAGGAGCCGGTCTCCGTGAGTGCCGGCCGCTCCCTGGTGAATCCCGGCAGCGTGGGCCAGCCGCGCGACGGCAACCCGGCCGCCTCCTACCTGGTCCTGGACACCGATGCCGACCTCGTCGAGTTCCGCCGCGTGGCCTACGACATCGGCGCCACGCAGCAGGCGATGCGGCATGCCGGCCTGCCGGCGCGCCTGGCGGAGCGTCTCAGCTACGGCCGCTAGGCCGATGCACCGGCGAGCTACCTGGGCGCTGCTCCTCGTCGCGTCCCTGGCGGCTTGCGGCGATGCGCCGCGCTCGACCGGAGGCGCGAGCCCCGACGGCGCACCGCCGTCGGGGCCGGGACGCGCCCTGCTGTCGCTGGACGACGTGGAGGCCGAGCCGGTCGAGAACCGCGAGGAGACGGTGGCGATGGCCTTCGACGCGGAGGCGGCTGCCGAGCTCGTCGAGCGGGTGCCTCCGGACCTCGACTTTCGGGCGAGCGTCCTGGTCTGCGTCTTCCTCGGGCCGCGGCACACGACCGGCTGGAGCCTGGACCTCAGCACCGTCAGCCTCAGCGGCGACGTGCTGAGCATTCGCGCCCGCGAATCCGTGCCGCGGAGGGCGACACGGCCGAAGGTGACCTACCCGGCCGACTGCGCGCTGCTCACGCGCGCCGCGCTGCCAACCCGCGAGCTGACCGTCCGGGCCGACGACACGGTCACGGGCGAGTTCATCGCCGACGCCGTGATCGACGTTCCGCCGCTCGGCTCCACGCCGTGACCGGCCGCGTAGGATAGGACGAACATGATCTTCGGACGTCGCGCCGAAAAGCGCGCCCCGCTGCTCACCTTCGAACGCATCCTCGTCCCGATCGCCGGTACCATCGCCGACGAGCCCGCCCTGCGCCTGACCGCGCTCCTTCTCGCCGGCGGACAGGGCCAGGCGCTGCTGCTGCACGTCATCGAGGTTCCCTTCGAGCAGCAGCTGGACGCGGAGGATGCCGGCGCCATCGCCTTCGCCGACGAGGTGCTGGGCCGTGGCGAGGGCATCCTGGCGGAGCGGGAGGTGCAGGTGCGCACCGCAATCTCGCAGGCGCGCGCGGCCGGCGCCGCGATCGTGGACGAGGCGGTCGAGCAGGGAACCGACCTGATCGTGATGGGACTAGGCTATAAGAAGCGCTTCGGAGGCGGTTGGGATGCGGGCCGCACGGTTCCGTACGTGATGCGGAACTCGATGGCCCCGGTCTGGTGCCTGCGAGCGGAGACGGAGGACCTGGCACAAACGCGATGAGGGTGATCATCATCGGCTGCGGTCGCGTCGGCGCGCGCACCGCGGCGCTGCTCGACGAGCGCGGCGACAGCGTGACCGTGATCGACGTCAACGTGCGCGCCTTCAACCGGCTGCCACCCACGTTCGGGGGCGTGACGGTCCGGGGCAGCGGCGGTGACGAGGACGTGCTGCGCGGCGCCGGCGCGGAGATGAGCGACCTCCTGATGGCGCTCACCGAGGGTGACAACCGCAACGCCATGTCCGCACAGCTGGGGAAGCACACCTTCGGCATCCCGAGGGTGATCGCCAAGATCAACGACCCGGTGCGCGCCGAGGCGTATCGGTCCCTGGGGCTTGAGACGATCTGCCGCACCGTCATCCTGGCCGATGCCCTGGTGACGGCGGCGGCGGAGGGGGCCGACGCGACGGGCGGGAACGTCAAGCCACCCACGGCCGAGCCGCTGCGCGGGGCGCCGGTCGCGGGCACCAAGGCCGCGGACGAGGCCGAGGAGGCCATCGCCGGCGCAGGGACCCCCAGGCCGCGGCCGAGCGACGAGGGCGCCTGACATGTACGTGGTGGTCATCGGCGGCGGCCACGTCGGCTACTACCTGACCAAGGAACTGCTGGCTGCCGGCCACGAAGTCGTGATGATCGAGAAGGACCCGGCGCGCGCGCGGCAGATCGCCGACGAGCTGGGCAGCATCGTCATCCCGAACGACGGCTGCGAGGGCCGCTACCAGGAGGAGGCCGGCATGGCCCGCGCCGACGTCATCGCCTCGGTCACCGGCGACGACGAGGACAACCTCGTCGCCTGCCAGGTGGCGAAGATGCGCTTCAACGTGCCGCGCGCCATCGCGCGCGTGAACAACCCCAAGAACGAGCGCCTCTTCCGGCAGCTTGCCATCGACGAGACCGTCAGCCCCACCCGCACCATCCTTGGCGTCATCGAGCACGAGATTCCCGTCCACGACCTGCTGCATCTCACCGAGCTCGAGCGCGGGGAGCTGCAGATCGTGGAAGCGCAGCTGGACGCCAGCTCCCCGGTGGTGGGCCGCGAGCTGCGCGAGCTCCAGCTGCCCGAGGGCAGCCACATCGCCGTCGTCATCCGCAACGAGCGCGCCCTGGCGGTTCGGCCGGAGACGCGGCTGGTCAACGGGGACAAGCTGCTGGCCGTGACATCGGGCCAGCAGGAGTCGGAGCTGCGCTCGCTGCTCATCGGGGAGTGACCGCCCCCACGCCGGAGCGCGCGCTGCGCCTGGCGCTCATCGGCTGGGGCCTGGGGGAGCTGGCCATGGGCCGTACCCGGATCGGCGTCGCCTGGCTGT
>JAPSGM010000057.1 GCA_031177555.1 Chloroflexota bacterium | reverse complement strand
GCAGCTCGCCCGACTGGTGGAGGTCGGCGGCCACCAGGAGGGATCGGGCCAGCGTGTCGATGCCGCCGATGTGGGCATGGAACAGATCGTTGCGGTCGATGCTCTGGCGGCGCAGCTTCGCGTCGAAGTTGAAGCCGCCCGAGGTGAAGCCGCCGGCGCGCAGGATCTCGTACAGCGTGAGCGCCAGCTCGTCAACCGAGTTGGGGAACTGGTCGGTGTCCCAGCCGTTCTGATAGTCCCCCCGGTTGACGTCGACGCTGCCGAATATCCCGCGCGAGATCGCCACCGCGACCTCATGGTGGAAGGAGTGGCCGGCGAGGGTGGCGTGGTTGACCTCGATATTGACCCGGTACTCGTTGGCGAGGCCGTGCCGCACGAGGAAGGCGTCGACCGTGGAGACATCGTAGTCGTACTGGTGCTTTGTCGGCTCCTGCGGCTTCGGCTCGAGGAGGAGCATGCCGTCGAAGCCGATGCGCTGCTTGTGCTCGGCCACCAGGCCCAGGAAGCGGGCCAGCTGCTGCTCCTCGCGCCGCAGGTCAGTGTTGAGCATCGTCTCGTAGCCCTCGCGCCCGCCCCACAGCACGTAGTTCGCGCCGCCCAGCCGGTGGGTCGTCTCCAGCATGGCCCTGACCTGGGCCGCGGCGTAGGCGAAGACCTCGGGGTCCGGGTTCGTCGCCGCCCCGGCCGCATAGCGGGGGTGGCCGAACAGGTTGGCCGTGCCCCACAGCAGGGCGACGCCGGTGCTGGCCATGCGCTCTTCCATGGCGGCGGCGACCGCATCGAGGTTGGCGCGCGACTCCGCGAAGGTGCGGCCCTCGGGCGCGACGTCGCGGTCATGGAAGGTGAAGAACGGCACGCCCAGCACCGAGAGGAACTCGAAAGCGGCATCGATCCGGGCTCGCGCCGCCTCCATCGGTTCCATGCCGGCTGCCAGCCACGGGCGGTCGAAGGTGCCGGCGCCGAAGACGTCGGAGCCGGGCCAGTTGAACGAATGCCAGAGGCAGACGGCGATGCGAAGGTGATCCTCCATCCGTCGTCCGAGGACGACGCGATCGGGCTTGTACACCTTGTAGGTGAGCGGGTCATCGGAGGCGAGGCCCCCATAGACGATGCGCTCCGGGACGTCCGTGAAGAAGCTGGCCACGCCGGGTCCTCCCCGCGCTGCACGGGCGCCGGGCGGCGCCTGGTGCGACGGTACCAAATCCGTTTGTCGATGAGAAGCACAAATTGCGGCGTGTGGGCCCGCGACAGAAGGTGCGCCGGGGCCGTGGTAGGGTATCGCCGCATCCGGGTGCCCCGACGCACCGGATCGTCACGCCACCATCCCGCCTCCGCGTGCCCCCCGGCGCACGACAGCATCACGAGAGGGACCTTGGGACTTTTCGACGGCCTGCTCGGCCTCCTCAGCCACGACGTCGGCATCGACCTGGGCACCGCCAACACGCTGGTCATCGTCCGGCATCGGGGCATCGTCATCAGCGAGCCGAGCGTGGTCGCCATGGACAACCGGAGCAAGCGGGTGCTGGCCATCGGCGCCGAGGCCAAGCGCATGGTGGGCCGCACGCCGGCGCACATCGTGGCCATCCGTCCCCTGCGCGACGGGGTCATCAGCGACTTCGACGTGACCGAGCAGATGATCCGGTACTTCATCCAGAAGGTCCACGACCGATACGCCCGCATTCCCCGTCCGCGGGTGCTGGTCGGCATCCCCTCCGGGGTGACCGAGGTGGAAAAGCGGGCGGTGCGGGACGCGACGATCAACGCCGGCGCCCGCTGGGCGCGGCTCATCGAGGAGCCGATGGCCGCGGCCATCGGCGCCGGCCTGCCCGTCTCCGAGCCGAGCGGCTCGTTGATCGTGGACATCGGCGGCGGCACCACCGAGGTGGCCGTCATCAGCCTGGGCGGCATCGTGGTCAGCCAGTCGATCCGGATCGGCGGCGACGAGATGGACGCCGACATCGTCAGCTTCGCGCGTCGCGAGTACAACCTGCTCATGGGCGAGCGCACCGCCGAGGAGATCAAGATCGCTGTCGGCTCCGCCTACCCCGACGCAACCAGCGAACGGACCGTCACGTTCCGCGGCCGCGATCTGCTCACCGGGCTGCCGCGCAGCGTGGAGGTCGGCTCGGACCAGATCCGCGAGGCTCTGGAGCCATCGGTCGCCGCGATCGTGGACGCCATCAAGGGGACGATCGAGGAGACGCCGCCGGAGCTGGTGGCGGACATCATGGACCAGGGTATCGTGCTGGCCGGCGGCGGCGCGCTGCTGGCGGGCCTCGACCGCCGCGTGGCCGAGGCGACCCAGATGCCGGTCCACATCGCCGACGACCCGCTTACCTCCGTCGTGCGTGGCACCGGCCGCGTCCTGGAGGAGCTGGACGCCCTGGAGCGGGTGCTGGTCAGCGAGCAGTTCACCCGCGCCCCGCGCTGACCCGGCGAGCCAAGCGGGTCGGTAGATGCTCAGCAGCAGCCCGCACCGGCGCAGCCGCAGCGGCCTGTGGTTCGCGGCGTTCACCATCGTCTCGCTGCTCCTGCTCCTCGCCTCCGGCACCCAGCCCGCCCGCTCGCTGCAGCAGGCGTCGGCGCGCGCGCTGGACCCGGTGCGACAGGTCATCGGTGGCTTCGGCGAGGCGGTGGCCGGCATCTTCGGGGCGATCGGCGAGATCGACCGGCTGCGCACCGAGAACGACGAGCTGCGCCGCCGGCTGGCCGGCGCCGAGCAGCGGATCGCGGAGCTGGAGGAGGCCGCCGCCGAGAACGCGGAGCTGCGCGCGCTGCTGGGGCTGACCGAGTCGCTCGACATGGACCTGCTGCCGGTGCGCATCATCAGCCGCGATCCGTCGAACTTCACCTGGGAGTTCGGCATCGATGCCGGCAGCGACGACGGGCTGGCCGAGGGCATGCCGGTCGTGGGCTCGGCCGGGGGCACCGGCAGCGGGGCCCTGGCCGGCACGGTGGTGTCGGTCGGCCCCGACTCAGCAACCGTCCGCATGATCGTCGACGTGCGTTCCAGCGTGGTGGCCATCGACCAGCGCTCCCGGGCGCTCGGCCTCCTCCAGGGCCAGCTGGGGGGCCAGCTGGTCTTGGTCCAGGTCAACGTCACCGACGAGCTGGCCGTGGGCGACACGATCGTCACCGCCGGGCTGGTCCTGGGCGACGACGTGGCGCGCAGCGCATATCCGCGCGGCCTCCTCATCGGGCAGGTGCAGGCGGTGGAGCAGGACACGAACGCGCTGACCCAGACGGGCTTCGTGCGCCCGGCGCTCGACTTCTCGCGCCTCGACCGGTTGCTGGTGGTGACCGCCTTCCGGCAGGACTGATGCTTGGTCCCGCCGCGGACCATCGGGGCATGGGCGGGCGTGCCCGAAGGGCGCCACGATCGCGGCCAGAGCTTCCCACCGAGGACCAGCATTGCCAGTTCGGGCCCGCATCCCCGTCATCGCCGCCATCGTCCTGTCGCTCGCCTGGAGCGCGTTCGCCGTCGCCCCCGCGGCCGCCGCCGCGAAGAAGGTCGTCATCATCGTGGGACCCACCGGGGCGATGACCGACGGGTACCGGAGCACGGGCAACCAGATCGCCGAGGCGGCCAAGGCGGCCGGCGCCGAGGTCGTGAAGGTGTACTCGCCGAAGGCTACCTGGAAGCGTGTCCAGGCCGCGGTCGAGGGCGCGAACATCATCGTCTACCTGGGCCACGGCAACGGCTACCCCAGCCCGTACAGCGACAGGGAGTACACCGACCGCGTCAACGGCTGGGGATTGAACCGGACGACGGAGAACGGCGACTC
Organism: Chloroflexota bacterium; assembly: GCA_031177555.1. Lineage (GTDB taxonomy): Bacteria > Chloroflexota > Limnocylindria > QHBO01 > QHBO01 > JAPSGM01. Next base: position 5,462 of record JAPSGM010000057.1, on the reverse strand, counting down.
GGACAACTGGTCGACCACGATGGTGTACTGCGGTGAGAAGGCGCTGCTCGGGACCCTGACCTCGTCCGACGGCACCGCCCAGCGCGAGTACTGCTCGGGTGGCCTGAACCCGGCGCCCGGCTTCGTGATGATCTACAACAACGCCTGCTACGCCCCCGGCGCCGGCGAGGCGTGGATGGCCGCCGCCAGCCAGACCCAGGCGCGCAAGCGCGTCTCGAACTACAGCTACCCGGTCCTGGCCATGGGCGCCGGCGCCTACTTCGCGACCGACATCTACCGGGGCGGCTCGCAGCTGGTCGACCTGATCCTGCGCAACCCGAACATGCCCTTCGGAAAGATCGCGCGCAACGCCAACGGCTACGACGCGAACGCGCAGCGCCGCTTCGACCATCCCGACGTTGCCGGCTCCGAGGTCTGGCTCCAGCGCACCGGCGACCTGGGCCACAAGGACTACTGGTTCGCCTACGCCGGCAACCCGAGGCGGACCCCGGCCGGCGGGACCGGCAGCTTCGCCGAGGCGCCGCGCGTCACCAAGGTGTCGCCGCCCGACGGCGAACGCTGGGTGGCCTCCCGCGCGACGCCGCGCGCGTTCTTCAACATGCCGGTTCACGGCCTGGCGCCGTCCGGCTTCGCCCTCTACGACTCGTTCGGCTTCCGCGTGCCGGCCAAGGTCACGTGGAGCGGCACGAAGCTGCGGGCGACCCTGGACCCGTCGAGAGCGCTGGTGACCAGGGAGTGGTACACGGTCCGGCTCAGCGGCGAGGTGCACAGCACCTGGGGCGGCGCGCTGGCCCCGCGCGAGTGGCAGTTCCGCACCAAGAACGACGGGGGTGATGGGCTCGCCACGCGGTGGCCCGACGCCCAGCAGCTCGTCGTCGCGCAGGGCTCGCACACCGCCTACGCCTTCGATGCGGATGGTGGCGTGACCGCGCACCTGACCGCCACCCTGCCCGCGGACCAGGTGGCGACCACCGACACGCTCCGCAGGCTGCCGAACCAATCCGGCTACTGGTTCCACGTCACCGACGGCACCTTCAATGGGCTCTGGATGCGCCGGTCCGACGTGGTGCGCCTGGCCGATGACGCCTCTCCCTCCGCGCCGGCCACCGGTGACTACGACCCGTCGAGGGTGGTGCGCGTCAAGATGGGCACGCACACCGGATACCAGTTCGACGCCGACGGCGCGATGACGGTCGAGAAGACCGTCACCCGCGGCGCGACGAGGGAGTTCGAGGCCGCCGCGCTGGAGACGGTACCGAACCAGGGCGGCGCTTGGTTCCGCGTCACCAGCGGGACGTGGGCGGGCTACTGGCTGCGGTCCTCGGACGTGGTCCTGCTCGCCGGCAGCTGAGCCACCGCGGGAGCTCCGGCTCCCGGGGACCATGGGTCTGGGTCATCGGTACCATGGTGGGGTGCAGGGCTGATGGGTAGGGTTCGTTCTCGTCTCCGAGCCGACCGTCCGAACCACCGCAACCGCCCGAGGTGACCCAGCCCGTGACCCGCCGCCTGATTGCCCTGCTCATCCTCGCGACCGTGCTGGTGACCTCCTCGCTCGCACCGGACATGGTGCTCGCCACGGACCCGGACGATGATGTCTCGGTCCGCTCCTCCAGCGGACGCCTCCTGCCGCCGATGCCCGACGAGCTGCAGCTGCCATCGGTGCATGCCGAGATGCTGGCCGACCAGGGGTCAGGCACCTTCGACTTCGAGCCCGGCGGAGCCCCGACCGTGCTGCTGGACGAGAGGGGGGCCCCCAGGCTCGCCGTGGACTCGGATGAGCCGCTACAGGCGGCCGGCGCCGTGGGCACCACCACGGAGCCGCCCACCGCGGCCGGGCTGCCGAACGGCCTGCACAAGGAGGTCTTTGGCTTCCTGCCCTACTGGATGCTCACCGATTCGGCCCTGGCCGAGCTGAGATATTCGCTGGTCTCCACCATCGCCTACTTCAGCGTGAACGTGAACCGAGACGGCGACCTGGTCAAGGGCTCGTCGTCCGGCTGGGCCGGATGGACCAGCTCGCGCATGACCCAGGTGCTCGACCGCGCACACGCCAAGGGCGTCAAGGTCGTGCTGACCGTGACCATGATGGCCTGGGACAGCACGTCGGCCGCGAAGCAGGAGCGGGTCCTGACCAGCTCGGCCCGCCGCACTCGCCTCGTCAACCAGATCGTCAACGCCATCCGCAACCGCGGCGCCGACGGCGTCAACCTGGACTTCGAGCCCGTCGCCACCTCCTTGCGCGACGAGTACGTCGCCCTCGTCAGGGAGCTGAAGGCCGCCCTGCAGGCGGCCGGCGTGGGCGACTTCCTGACCGTGTGCGTCATGGCCGGCGCCGCCACCTGGGCGACCGGCTACGACGTGGCCGGCCTCACCTCGTCCAGCGCGGCCGACGCCCTCTTCGTGATGGGCTACGACTATCACTGGTCTGGCTCGTCGCGGGCCGGGGGCGTGGCGCCCATCCACAGCCCGTACACCCTCGACGTCGACGGCACGATGCTGGACTTCCTGTCCGAGACGTCCGGCTCGAAGCTGATCTGGGGCGTGCCGTACTACGGCCGGACCTGGCGCACCACCAAGAAGACCGTCAACAGCCCGACCATCGCCGGAGGGTCCAGGGCCTACACCTACACCGGCCACCGGTTGCAGGCCGCGCAGTACGGCAAGCGCTGGGACGACGTCGGCAAGGTGCCGTGGTACCGATACTGGGACGGCGGTGACGGCAACTGGGTCCAGGGCTACTACGACAGCCCGCGCTCGCTGGGGGTGAAGTACGACCTGATCAACGCGCGCGGCCTGGCCGGCACCGGCATGTGGACCCTGCTCATGGACCAGGGTCGCGACGAGCTGTGGCAGCTGCTGGCCGAGAAGTTCGTGCGCGACAGCGCCCCTCCGGTGGGCGGCATCCGGCTGCTGCCGCCCGCGACCGACGGGCTGAGCGTCAAGGTGGGCTGGAAGGCCACCGACCACGGCTCCGGCGTCGACCGCTACAACGTCCAGGTCCGGCCGGTCGGTGGCAGCTGGGAGCTGTGGCTCAAGGGAACCGAGAAGACATCGGCCTGGTTCAGCGGGGAGATCGACCGCAAGTACGAGTTCCGGGTCAAGGCCATCGACAACATGAACAACGCCCAGGAGTGGGTGAACGTCCCTGGCAAGCCGGGAAAGGTGAAGGCAGGTGCGTTCGCGCGCGTCGTCGTCTCGGCCCTCAACGTGCGCTCGGGTCCGGGGACCGGCTACGACGTCATCGCCCAGGCGGAGCGGGATGACCGCGTCTACGTCCTCGAGGGTCCGGTCGCCGGCTCCGGCCTCCAGTGGTTCCGCGTCCAGTACGGCTTCCGCGAGTGGCCGTCGTCAGAGAGCCCGCAGATCGGCTGGATGGCGGTCGGGTCCGACGTCGAGGACTACATGAAGCCGGCCCTCGCGCCGACGATCACGAAGCTGTCGCCGTTCGTCCGCTACGAATCGGTCTCCTCGCCGTTCAGCCCGAACGGCGACGGCAGGCAGGACGTGGCCCGCGTCGAGTTCACCATGGCCGATGCGGCCTCCGTCCGGCTGGAAATCGTCGACGCCTCCGGCGAGGTGGTGCGGACCAGCAACCTGGGCTCTGTCGCCGCCGGGTCGCACGTCGCGACCTGGAACGGACGCACCGCATCCGGCGCGATCGCCGCCGAGGGGCGCTACCTGCCACGCATCGTGGCCGTGGAGGGCACGGTCGCGCATTACGCGCCGGCGCGCGGCGTGGACGCCGACATGCTGAAGACGTTCGGTGTCCGCCTCGACCTGACCAGGCCGCGCGTCGACGGCCATGAGCCGGTCGCCGGCGAGGCGCTCGTCCCGGTCACCGACCCGGTGGTCGTGGACTTCTCAGAGCGGATGCGGCGGGTTGGCGCGGCGAACGTCTACGTCGCGACCGCCGACGGCGACGTCATTCCGGCGCGCAATGCCCGGAAGCGCGACGGCAGGCGGGTCGAGATCACGCCGGACGGTCCGCTCCCCGTCGGCGCGGAGCTCACGGTGGTCGTCTCCAAGCGTCCGATGGATGCGGCGGGCAATCCCAGCCGGCCGTGGTCCTGGAGCTTCCGGACGGCTCCTGGCACCGCCTACGACCCGTGGCGCGGTGCCAGGCTCAAGGCTGGCACGCACACCGCGTACCACGTCAGCGACGGTGGCAAGCTCAGCTCCCCGAAGAGCGCAACGTTCGATTCGGTCGTGACCGCCCAGGTCGGGCAGCGGGCCAGCCTGCCCAACCTTCCCGGTCGCTGGCTGCACGTGGAGAGCGGCGCCTTCGCCGACCGGTGGATCCGTGAGTCCCCGCGTGTGCACCTGCCGGGCGAGGCCGACCGGTGGCGGCTCGACCCCTCCACCCGGATCGTGCTGCGCAAGGGCAAGCACACCGGCCTCCGTTTCGACGATGAGGGCAACGTGACCTCCACCCTTCGGGGGGAGCTGGACCGCAAGCGGACGCCCCGCGTCCGCGGGCGCTGGATCGTGAACGGGACCGCGTACTTCCGCGTGGCCAGCGGCAAGTGGTCGGGCTACCTCGTCCGCGAATCGCGGAAGGCGTTTTTGCCGAGTGCGATCAAGCGCATCGACTTCCCCGATCGCCCACGAGTCGTGCTCAGCGCAGGGACCTACACCGGCGTCCGCTTCGACGATGACTGGCGGGTCGTGAAGCGGGTGACGGCGACCCTGGATCGGTCGACCAGGGCCACGACCCGCGCCTGGGCCGTCATCAACGGCGCCCCGCACTTCAAGGTCACGGACGGGACCTGGGCCGGGACCTGGGTACCGGAGACGGCCGGCATCCGGATGGACGCCTGAGGCAGGTACCAGTCCTATCGGGCCATGGTGCCCGCGCAGGCGCGCCGGTTACGGTCAGCCAGCCCTTATCCCGAAATGCGAACAGGGGACCCGAACCCGATGCAACAGGCAATGACGACGAACGCTCCGCTCGCGACCCGCGCCCGGCTGGTGGCCGCCCTCCTGGCGGCAGCCTTCGCGCTGGCATCCCTGGCGACGGCGGCGCCGGTCCAGGCCACTACCCGAGGCGACGGCCTGCGGGACGCGGCCAACGCCAAGCGCGTCGAGCGCGACCGGGCCCGCGTGGTGGGCACGCCGTTGCTCGACGACATCGCCGACCACCGCGCCGACAAGATGCGCGATCGCATGAAGCTCGAGCATGACATGGAGTACGTGAAGGACCGACTGGTCAGGTCGGGCGTGTGCTGGACGAGCTTCGGGGAGATCATCGCCTGGCGCAGTGGCGGCGACTACTCGTACGAGGCGACCATCACCCAGTGGATGAACTCCGACCCGCACCGCCACATCATGCTCAGCGAGGATTTCAACTCGGCCGGCGGCTCGTGGGCCACGGCCTCCGACGGTGGCCACTACTCGATCATGGTCTTCGTGAAGCTGTGCTCGAGCGAGCTGGACACGAGCGTCTCGCTGCTGCGCCCCAAGGA
>JAPSGM010000214.1 GCA_031177555.1 Chloroflexota bacterium | reverse complement strand
GCCCCGGCGCGATAGCGAAGCACCGACCAGCCGATCAAGCCGGCGACGATGCCGAAGACAACGGTGGCCGCGACCATGAACACTACGTACAAGCGGCTGACCTGTTCGCCCTCGGCTGTGGCCGCTTCCGGCAGACAGCCCGCCAGCAGGGCTGAGCAGATCAGCGGGGCGACCCGCCGCGCGCGCTCCCGGATCATGCGACAACGACTACCTTTCCGCGTGGGTCAGGAGCCCCAGCATACCGTCCGACCGACGGGCTACGATGAGCCGCGCCCAGGCCAGTCGCCATCGAGAACCGAGGCGCTTTGTCATGACCGACAGGAAGCAAGACGCGCCACCGTTCACGCCCAGCGCATTGGCGGGTCGGGTCGCGCTCGTGACGGGTGCGGGATCAGGCATCGGCCGCGCGATCGCGCTCGCCTTCGGTGCCGCCGGCGCGGCGGTCGTCGTGAACTACCACGCCGACGCAGGACGCGACGAGGCCGAAGAGGTGGCGCGAGGAGCCGGTCGCGCGGCGATCGCAGTCAAGGCCGACGTCGCCGACGCGGCGGCGGTGGCCGCCCTCTTCGGACAGGTCGATGCGACCCACGGGCGGCTCGACGTGCTGGTCAACAACGCCGGGATCGAGAGCCCCCCAACCCCGATCGAGCGGTATCCGGTCGAGGACTTCGACCGGATCATCGCCACCAACCTGCGCGGCGCCTTCCTCTGCATCCGCGAGGCGGCGCGCCGCATGATCCCCGCGCGTGGCGGCAGGATCATCAACATCAGCTCTGTCCACGAGGATCTTGCCTTCCCCGGCAACGCCGCCTACGCGGCATCCAAGGGCGCCCTGCGCATGCTGATGCGCACCACCGCGCTCGAGCTGGCGCCACACGGCATCACCGTCGTCAACCTGGCGCCCGGCGCCATAGAGACGCCGATCAACCGCGCAACACTCGCCGACCCGTCCCTGCGAACGGCGCTCCTGGCGGAGATCCCGTTGGGCCGCGTCGGCCGGCCGGATGAGATCGCCGATGCGGCGGTCTTCCTGGCGAGCGACGCGGCCACGTACCTGACTGCCACCACGGTATTCGTCGACGGCGGCTTGATGCGGTCGACCCGCGGGCTGTAGGCCGAGGGCCACCAATTCGCCGACACGATACTGCGATGACCGCATCGGTCTCGAGGACGAGCACCGGCAGTGCTGTGGAGGTCCTTCGCGTTGCGCTCGGCCTGGGGTTGACCTCCTTTGGCGGGCCCATCGCGCACCTCGGCTACTTCCACCGCGAGTACGTGGAGCGCCGGCAGTGGCTGACCGATGCGGCCTACGCCGACCTGGTTGCGCTGGGGCAGCTGCTGCCCGGGCCGGCCAGCAGCCAGGTCGGCATGGGCGTCGGGTTTCTCCGGGCCGGCTGGCGCGGCGCCCTGGCGGCGTGGGCGGGGTTCACGATCCCATCCGCCGTGGCGTTGACGGCATTTGGCCTGGTCGCGACCGATATCGACCTGGCGAGCGCCGGCTGGATCCACGGCCTGAAGCTCGCTGCAATGGCCATCGTGGCCGCCGCAGTCGTCGCGATGTGGCGATCCCTCGCCCCCGATTGGCCCCGGCGCCTCATCGCCGCCGGCGCCGCCGCGGCGATGCTCCTTTCGCCCACCGCCGCGCTCCAGGTGGCCGTCATCGCAGCCGGCGCGCTCCTCGGCTGGGCGGTCCTTCGCGGCAACCGTCGGGAGGCGAAGGCAGAAACGGCCCCGGCGTCGGGGCGGCGCGCCGCGACGATCGCGCTGGCCACGTTCGCGGCGCTCCTCGTCGGCCTGCCGCTGCTGGCCCGCGCCACGGGGCTGGAGTGGCTCTCCGTGGTCGATGCGTTCTACCGCGCTGGCGCGCTGGTCTTCGGCGGCGGTCACGTCGTGCTGCCGCTCCTCAGCGAGTCGGTCGTCGAACCCGGCTGGGTCAGCCCCGACTCATTCCTCGCCGGCTACGGCGCTGCCCAGGCGGTGCCCGGTCCCCTCTTCACCTTCGCCGCGTTCCTCGGCGCCTCGCTGGGGCCGCAGCCGAACGGGGTGGCCGGCGCCGCGGTGGCGCTGGTCGCGATCTTTCTGCCCTCGCTCCTGCTCGTCCTGGGCGTGCTGCCCTTCTGGGCGCGCCTCAGGACAATGCCGGCGCTGGCCGGGGCCCTGGCCGGGGCGGGCGCGGCCGTCATCGGCCTGCTGCTGGCGGCGTTCTACGACCCGGTCTGGACCGGCGCGGTCACCGGCCCGCTGGACGTTTTCGTGGCGGCAGCCGCCTTCGTGGCGCTCAGCCTGGCGCGGACGCCGCCGTACGTCGTCGTCGTGCTCATGGCCGCCGCGGGCGAGGTCCTGGCCCGCGCATCGGGCCTGGTGGCATAGCCGCCGCAACGACAGCCGATCCGGAATCGTCCATGATGGACGCCCGATGCGACCTGATCAGACCCACGACGCCTTCACCGGCGAGGCACGCCCGACGGCCAAGCCGCGGGGCGAACGCCGCATCGTCGGGCTGCGCCCGCGGCACCTGGCGATTGCGCCGCTCCTCGCGCTGATGGTCGGCTTCGGCGCGGTCTGGACCAACGCCTTCGGCGCGGCCGACCGCATGGACGTGCTGATGATGCGGGTCAGCTCCGCGCTGCACCTGACCCCCGATCGGCCGACACTGCACACCGTCGTGGTGACGCCGCGCCCGACCGCCAGCCCCACGCCTGACCCGACCCCAGAGCCGACTCGGCAGGCAAGCGGCAAGCCGGCCACGCCGACGCCAGAACCCACCCCGGTGCGCAAGCGCGTGGAAGTGGACATCGTGAGGAACCACGACGCCGTCTTCATCTCGCAGCAGACCGACAAGTTCTGCGCCGTGGCCGGCGCGCAGATGGTCCTCGTCGTCCTGGGCCTGGCCGAGCCGACGCCGGCGTTCCAGGCGGAGCTGGCGGGGCGCATCGGCGAGTGGGAGTCGTGGCGGGACAGCCACAACGGCGGCTGGGGCCCGGCCGCCGTCGCCAAGGCGCTGGAGGCCTACGGCGCGCCTGGCTACGAGCTCCGCGCGTACGAGACCTACATCGACGCACTGCGCGATTCGGCCATCGCCATCTCCGAGACCGAGAAGCCGGTGGTCATGTTCCCGTGGTGGGGCGCGCACACCTGGGTCATGACCGGCTACCGGGCCGATGCGGACCCGGCCATCTTCGACGACGCCAAGATCGCGGGCGCTTACATCCTCGACCCCTGGTACAGCCGTGTCTCGTCCATCTGGGGCAAGTCCGATCCGCCGGGCAACTTCGAGAACCTGGCGGAGCTCGAGCGGAACTGGCCGGCCTTCCAGGGCCCGCCGGGCTACGAGAGCATCGGTCCGGGCTGGACGCGCCCGGAGGGCGCCTACCCGGACCGCGACGGTAAGTTCGTGGTCCTGATCCCGACCACCCCGCGCTAGCCGAGTCGGCGGCCCTCTCTGGCCGCTTGGTCCGTTGCATCGGGCCATGTGTCACCTGGACGCCATCTCGTGCGCAGGTTGGCTACACCCGTCGGGCCACGCCGAGCGTGGAGCGCACGCCCGCGCGCAGCTCACGCTTCACCCGGCCCAAAGCAGCCAGCCAAACCGCACGGGCGCATCGGCTCCGGTGCATCCAGGCCTCATGCAGAAGGCCACGCCCGAGTGCGGCAGGGACGAGGCGTCCGCTACGCCGGCTCCGCCTCCTCGCGCGGCAAGGTCCGTAGCCGGACCGCCACCGCCAGCGCCAGCAGGACCACCTTGCCGGCCTGCCCGATGGCAAAGCCGAGCGGGATGGCTACGATCCCCGACGCGGGCAGCAGGGCCAACGTGGCGGCGATGGTGATCACCAGCCCGGCCAGCGAGGCGAGCACCTGCAGGAGCGTGTGCCGGGTGGCGTAGATCGCCCGGCTGAGCAGGTGCCCCA
>JAPSGM010000056.1 GCA_031177555.1 Chloroflexota bacterium | reverse complement strand
CCGGCGATCAGCAGCGCGTAGTTCGACAACACGAAGCCAGAGGCGGCGACCGCGATGCCGGTGTAGCTGTTGAGGAGGCTGACGACCACCGGCATGTCGGCACCGCCAATGGGCATGACCAGGACCACGCCGGCCGCGAGCGCCAGCGCCACGTACACCAGGAACAGCGTGGTGTTGTTGTCGAATGCCGCCACGTACACCGCCAGGCCCAGCATCGCCAGGAAGAGGGCGCCGGTGACCAACTGCTGCCCGGGGAGCTTGTAGGGCGCCGCGGTGACGATGCCCTGCAGCTTGCCGAAGGCGATGATCGAGCCGGTGAGGGCCACCGAGCCGATGATCGCGCCGGCCAGGGTGGCGATCACGAACGGCAGCGGCAGCAGCTCTCCCCCGCCGCCGGCGAACTCCAGGAACTCGGCAACGGCCACCACGGCGGCGGCACCGCCGCCCGCCCCGTTGAAGATGGCCACCATCTGCGGCATGGCGGTCATCGGGACCCGTCGCGCTCCGAGCACGCCGGCAACGGTGCCCACCACGCCGCCGATCGCGATGATCCACCAGTTGGAAAGCATCCCCGGCTCGGCATCCGGGCTGCCGGCGTCGTAGGTGAGGAACGTCCAGCCGATGACCAGGGCCATCCCAGCGGCGCCCAGCAGGTTGCCGGCCCGCGCGGTGCGCGGCGATGCGAGGAACTTCAGGGCGATGATGAAGGTGACCGATCCGACCAGCCAGACCAGGAAGGTCGCGACCCCGATCGCGTTGAGCTCCATCTAGTCGCGGCCCCCCGGGGCGCGCCGGCGGAACATCTCTAGCATCCGGTCGGTGACCACGAAGCCGCCGACCACGTTGATGGTGCCCAGCGTGACCCCGACCAGGGCGAGCACGATCCGCAGCGGCCCCTCGGCGGTGGCCGCCACGAGCATGGCGCCGACCACGATGACGCCGTGCACCGCGTTGGCGCCGCTCATGAGCGGGGTGTGCAGCATGGTGGGGACCTTGCTGACCACCTCGTACCCGACGAAGGCGGCCAGCACCAGGATGAAGAGCGCGGCCAGCAGGGCGAACGGGCTCAGGGTCGTGGCTTCCATCTAGGCTTCTTCCTTCTTGATGCCGAGCGCCTCGGCGGTCGCCTGGTGGACGACCTTGCCGTCGTGGGTGATGGTGGCTCCGGCGGTGATCTCATCGGCGAAGTCCAGGTCGACCCTGCTGTCCTTGAGAAGGTGCTTGACCAGGGTCTGGACGTTCTTGGCGTACATCTGGGTGGCCGATGCCGGCATGGTGGCGGGCAGGTTGGTGAAGCCGATGATCCGCACGCCGTTGTCGGTCACGACCTCCTTGCCGGCCTCGGTCAGCTCCGTGTTGCCGCCCATCTCGGCGGCCATGTCGACGATCACGCTGCCCGCGCGCATGGTCCGGATCATGTCGGCGGTGATCAGCTTCGGCGCCGGGCGGCCGGGAATGAGGGCGGTGGTGATGATGGCGTCGGCATCGGTCACCCGGCCCGCGATCAGCTCGGCCTGGCGCCGCTTGTAGTCCTCGCTCATCTCGCGGGCATAGCCGCCGGCCGTCTCGGCCTGCGCCTTCTCCTCGTCGGTCATCTCGACCTCCAGGAACGTCCCGCCCAGGGACTGGACCTGCTCCTTGACGACCGGCCGCACGTCGGTGGCCTCCACCACCGCGCCGAGCCGCTTGGCGGTGCCGATGGCCATCAGCCCGGCAACGCCGGCACCGAAGACCAGGACCCGCGCCGGGCGCACGGTGCCCGCCGCGGTGGTGAGCAGCGGCATGAACTTGGGCAGGCGCTCGGCGGCGATGATCACCGCCTTGTAGCCGCCGACCGTGGCCTGCGAGGAGAGCGTGTCCATCGACTGCGCGCGGGTGATGCGCGGGATGGCGTCCATGCTGATGGCCGTCACCCCGGCCTTCGCCAGGGCCTCGGCGTACTTGGGGTTGGCCAGCGTCCCGAGCGTCCCGATCAGAACCGTGCCGGGCTTCAGCATGCCCAGCTCCTCGTCGGTGGGCCGTCCCACGCGCAGCACGACGTCTGCCTGCCCGTACAGCGATGCGGCGTCCGGCACGACCTGGGCGCCCGCCTCCCGAAACTTGTCGTCGGAGATGGACGAGGCCTCGCCGGCGCCCGCCTGCACCACGACCTGCACGTCGTCGCCGACGAGCTGGCCGGCGGCCTGCGGCGTCAGCGCGACGCGCGTCTCGCCGGGCGCGGTCTCGCGTGGGACAGCGATCTTCATCGGTGATGGGGTCCTATCGGGTGGCGCACACACGCCGAACCGCCGCGGCGGTGCGTGCGTGGCGGTTCGGGATTCGGAGTGTACCAGAGGTCAGGCGGGCGCTCCCCGGCCACGGCCTCGCGTTGCCGATGGTGGCATCCGCTACCCTCGGGAGGTGACCATCGCCTCGCGGACGCTGCGCGACCGCCGGCTGGAGCTGGTGGTAGGCGACATCACCACCGAGCTTGTCGACGCCATCGGGAACGCGGCGAATGCCGCCCTGCGCGGCGGCGGCGGCGTGGACGGGGCCATCCATCGCGCCGCGGGGCCGCGGCTCATGAAGGAGCTGCGTCGACGTCACGCCGGGGGCACGCCCACCGGGACGGCGGTGGCGACGGGCGGCCACGACCTCCCGGCGCGATGGATCTTCCACGCCGTTGGCCCGGTCTGGCGCGGCGGCGCCAGCGGCGAGGCGGACCTGCTGGCCGGCGCCTATCGGGCCTGCCTGCGCCTGGCCGATGAGCACGGGTGCCGCAGCCTGGCCCTGCCGGCGATCAGCATGGGCATCTACGGCTACCCGCCCGACGATGCCGCGCGCATCGCCGTGACGACGGTCGCCTCCCACCTGCGGGGCGAGACCACGCTCGAGCTGGTGCGGTTCGTCCTACGCGATGCCACCGTCCCGCCGTTTTCCGCCGCGCTCGCGGCGCTGAACAGGCAGGATTGACGCGATGGCGGAGCAGCAGGCGGTCGAGCCCGCGATCAGCACCAGGGGGCTGACCAAGCGCTACGGCAAGGTCCCGGCACTGACCGAGCTCGACCTGGACGTGCGGCCCGGCGAGATCTTCGGCTTCCTGGGCCCCAACGGCGCCGGGAAGTCGACGACCATCCGCATCCTCCTCGGTTTCCTCCACCCGAGCGACGGGCGCGCATCGGTCCTGGGCCAGGACGTGGGCGCGGACTCCGTGGGAATCCGGCGACGAACCGGGTACCTGCCGGGCGGGATCTCACTGTACGACTCGCTCTCGGGGCGCGACGCCCTCGATTACCTGGGCGATCTGCAGGGCCTTCCGCCGGTCAGGCGCGACGAGCTGTGCGAACGCCTGGAGATGCCCGCATCGGTCCTGCGGCGGCGGGTTCGCGACTACTCGCGCGGGATGCGCCAGAAGATGGGCGTCATCCAGGCGCTGCAGCACGACCCGGAGCTGGCGATCCTGGACGAGCCGACCGAGGGCCTCGACCCGCTGATGCAGCACGCCTTCTACGGCATCCTCGCCGACCTGCGCGCCGCGGGGCGGACGATCTTCATGTCCAGCCACGTGCTCTCGGAGGTGGAGCGCGTCTGCGACCGGGTGGCCATCATCCGCCGGGGCCGGCTGATGGCGCTGCACGACGTGGAGGAGCTGCTCGCCCGGCGCAAGCGGCGCATCCAGCTGCGCTGGCGCGGCGGGCCGCCGGACCTCTCGACCGTGCCCGGCCTGACCGACGTATCGGTCGACGGCGAGCGCATCGGCGCCACGCTGCTCGGCGACGTGGCCCCCTTCGTGCGCGCGGTGGCCTCGCCCGCGCTGCTGGATCTCACCATCGAGCCCGCCACGCTGGAGGAGGCGTTCCTCGAGTACTACGCCGACGACGCGGCCAGCCCGCAGCCGGAACCATGAGCTGGGCGCTCTTCCGCCGGACGCTGGCCTGGAACCGGGTTCGCCTGCTGGTGCTGCTCCTGGTGTCGGTCGGCTGGGGAATCCTGATTCCCGTCATCTACACCAGCTTCTCCGATGCCTTTCGCCAGATGGTCAACTCCGGCGCCATCCCGCGAAACCTCATGAGCTTCGGCTCCGGAGACTTCTTCTCGCTCCCCGGCGCGCTGACCCTGGGGTTGCAGCACCCGCTGGCGATCGCCTTCGTGGCGGTCTTCGCCATCGGCACTCCCGTGGCCGCGGTGGCCGGCGAGCGCGAACGCGGCACGCTGGAGGTGCTGCTCAGCAAGCCGATCTCACGGCGCAGGCACTACATCGTGGTGGCGCTGGCCGTCGTCCTCCTGCTGGCGGCGATCGTGGCGGCCCTGCTCGTGGGCGAGGTCGTGGGCGCCGTGCTACTCGACGTGAGCGACGAGCTGGAGATGGCCGAGCTGCCGCTGGTCTTCGCCAACGGCCTGCTGCTGTGGTCGGCCTTCGGCGCCTTCTCGCTGGCCGCATCGGTCAGCTTCGACCGCGCCGGGCCGGCGCTCAGCCTCAGCCTGGCCTACCTGCTGATCAACTACTTCTTCGAGATCCTCGGCTCGCTGTGGCCGGACGTGCAGTGGACGCAGGAGTACTCCCTCATCCACCACTTCAACCCCGGGCAGGTGCTGCAGGGCAATGCCGATCCGCTCGACTTCGTGATCCTGGGCCTCGCCACGCTGATCCCCATCATCTGGGCGCTGGTCGTCTACCCGCGGCGCGACCTGGCGGCTCCGGCCTGACGCCGGGATCCCTCAGGCGCGCTCCGCCGCCGCGGTGCGCAGGCCGGCGCCGGCGGCGGACCGGTTGCCCAGCCGGAAGCGGTCGTCCGGCGGGCCCAGCTCCTCGGCCGTCGCGATGTTCCCGGTGACCAGCGCGGCCGCGTACTGGCCGATGGCCGGCCCGTGCTTGAAGCCGTGGCCGGAGCCGCCGCCCACCACCCAGGCGTCCTCCCACTCCGGGTGCCGATCGATGATGAAGTGGGCATCCGGCGTCGACTCGTACTGGCACACGCGCGACTCGCTGACGGGCCGGCCGGCGAGGCCCGGGAAGCGAATGCGGACGAACTCCCGAACCGCCGCCAGCGCCTCGCGGCTGGGCTCCCGCTCGAGGCGGTCGGGATCGACCATCGGCCCGGGCCGGTCAGGCGCGACCTTCACGCCGCGTGCCTCGATGGAGGGCATGCCGTAGAACGCAGCGCCGTACTCGACCCAGGTGGGCAGGCGGCCCTCGTCGAAGCGCCCGTCGCCGGCCGGCGGGGCGACGTACGCGACCTCCTGGCGCGTGACCGCCAGCCGCCCGTAGCCGGCGACGTCGGGCAGCACCTTCGGCAGCCAGGGCCCGGCGGCGAACACGAAGGCATCGGCCTCCAGCGCGGAGCCGTCAGCCAGGCGAACGCGACCGAGCCGCGTGCCAGCCGGCCTGGCCGGAGGCTGCACGTGTGCGCGGAGCAGGCGTCCGCCCGCGGCGGCGAAGTCGCGCGCGGCGGCCGCCGTCGCGCGGCGCGCCATCAGGACGCCGGCCTGCGGCTCGTGGAGCGCCCAGGCCAGCCCATCGATTCCCAGCTGCGGCCATCGGGTGGCGAGGTCCGCCGGGGAGAGGCGCTCGACCGGGATGGCCAGGCGGGTCAGGGTCGCCTGCGAATCGGCCTCCATGCCGGCCTCGTCGTGGGCCAGCCACAGGACGCCGGTCTGCAAGAACAGGCGCTCGCCGGCGCGAGCCTCCAGCTCCCGCCACTCGTCCAGGGAGCGGCGCTGCCAGGCCGGGTAGTGCGCATCCAGGCCGTGCGCGCTGCGCGTCACGCGCGACTCGTCGCCGGAGCTGGACAGGGAATTGCCTGGGCCATGCGCGTCCACCAGCGTGACGTCCAGGCCGGCCCGCTGCAGCCATCGGGCGGTCCAGCTGCCCATCACCCCCGCGCCGATGACGACGGCCGACCCGTTCGCGCTCATGACGACCCGGTGACAAGGGCAACCGCCTCCTCCAGCGATAGGCGTTGCCCCTCGGTGTACGCGTCGGCCAGCGGTGCCCGGTCAAGCAGGTCGGCAGGGAAGAACTGCGCATACCGACGGTTCCGCTGAGCGAGGCCCACACCGGAGACGTCCTGGATGGCGGCCGCGGCCCCGGCGATGCGCATGGCACGGTCCTCGTCGCCGGCCAGCCAATCCACCGACGCGAACCCGTCGAGAACCAGCGCGTAGCCGGAGAGGTCGTGCGTCTCCTGGAAGATCTGCAGGGCCTCCTTCAGCGACACGCGCGCTCCCTCCAGGTCGCGGGCCTGGATGCGGGTCAGCGACTGCGTGTAGAGGGCCCAGGCGAGCATGAACCGGTCGCCGACATCCCGGAAGATGGCGACCGTGTCGGCCGCCACGGCCGTGCCCTCCGCCACCTCCCCCTGGAAGGCGAGCGCGTTGAGGTAGGCCCACTGCGCCAGCCCCTCGCCATGGCGGTCGCCGAGGGACCGGTACTTCGCCAGCGCCTGCTGCGCGAGGTCCGCGGCCTCCACCGAGTCGGACTCGAGGTTGTAGGTCATGCTGCGGTTGTAGATGGCCTGTGCCTCGCGACGATCGTCGGCCAGCTCGTGAGCAAGGTCCTGCTCCTGCTGGTACAGATCGCGCGCGCGCGCCAGGTCGCCCTGCCAGTACGCGATCCCACCCGCGGCGTCAAGGGTCTGCAGCAGAGCCTGCGGGTGCGAGGCCGCATCGGGCAGGGCCAGGGCCCGGCGCGCCCGCTCGTCGGCCTCCGTGAGATAGCCACGCATCTGCCAGAACCGCCACGTGGCCGATACGAGTCGCAGCGCCAGCTCGGCGCGTCCCTGCTCGACGGCGAACTCGATCGCCGCCCGCAGGTTGTCGTGGTCGCGCTCCAGCGTGTCCAGGGAGCTGCGCTGCTCCTCGCTGAACAGGCGCTCCGCCGCCCACTCCGCCAGGCCCAGGTAGTGCTCGGCGTGGCGCAGGCGGGTTGCCGGCTCCGGCTCGGCATCGGCCAGGCGCTCGGCGGCGTACTCGCGGATCGTCTCGAGCATCCTGAAGCGCGGCTGGTCGCCACCCGTGTCCTGCCGGACAAGGCTGTTGTCGAGCAGCGAGGCGAGGGCCTCGAGCGCCTCCGGAGCCGGGCCCGCGTCCGGTGGCCAATCGGCCAGTACGACGGCTGCGAAGGCCTTCTCCGATGCGCCGCCGGAGAAGGCGCTGAACCGGGCGAAGGCGACCCGGTCCCGCGGCTCCAGCAGGTCGTGGCTCCAGTCGATGGCGCCGCGCAGTGTCTGCTGTCGCTCGGGCACGTTGCGCGACCCACCCGCCAGCAGGCTGAGCCGATGGTCCAGCCGGGACATGATCGCCTGCGGCGTCAGCACCCGCACCCGCGCCGCGGCCAGCTCGATGGCGAGCGGCAGCCCGTCCAGCCGCGCGCAGATCTCGGCGATGGCCGGGGCGTTGGACACGTCGACCCGAAAGCCGGGCTGCACGCCCATGGCGCGCTCGATGAAGAGCGCCACCGACGCGTACTGGGAGATTCCCTCCAGGTCGGGCAGGTGGCGCGGGTCCGGTACCGCCAGCGGCGGCACCGGGTACTCCTGCTCCCCGTAGATGCGCAGCGGGGAGCGGCTGGTGACGAGCACGGCCACGCCGGGCAGCCGCTGAAGAAGCTCGCCGACATCCGGCGCGGCCTCGAGCACCTGCTCGAAGTTGTCCAGGACCAGCAGCACTCGCTTCTCGGCGAGGTGCTCGGCGAGGTGATCCAGCGCGCGGCCGCGGGGGTCGGGCAGCCCCATCGCCTGCGCGATGGTCGGCAGCACCAGGCTCGGCTCCCCGATGGTACCAAGCGGAACGAAGTACACGCCGTCGTGGAACAGGTCCGATGCCTCCGCCGCCAGCTGGAGCGACAGCCGCGTCTTGCCGCTGCCGCCCGGACCGGTGAGGGTGAGCAGCCGCGCATCGCGCAACAGGTCGCCGGCCTCCTCCAGCTCACGCTGGCGGCCCAGGAACGTGGTCAGCTGCGTCGGCAGGTTGTTCGGCACCACGTCCAGGGTGCGGAGCGGCGGGAATGCGGACGGCAGGCCGTCGATCACCAGCATGGACAGCTGTTCCGGCCGCGACAGGTCCTTGAGCCGATGCTCGCCCATGTCGCGCAGCGCGGTGCCACCCGGCAGGCTGCCCTCGACCAGCATGCGGGTCGGACCGGAGAGGAGCACCTGGCCGCCGTGGCCGGCGCTGGTGATGCGCGCCACGCGGTGGACGTCCAGTCCGACGTACGAGTCGCCCGCCACCTGACCTTCGCCGGTATGCAGGCCCATCCGCACGCGCAGGGCCGCGTCGGCCGGCCACGGTTCGGCGGCCACGGCGCGCTGCGCCTGCACCGCGGCGGCCACGGCGCGCTGCGCGCTGGCGAAGGCCGAGAAGACGGCATCGCCCTCCGAGCCGAAGTCGACGCCGTCGTTGCCGCGGATGGCGTCCAGCAGGATGGCGTTGTGCCGCTCCAGCACCAGCGACTCGGCGCCGAGTCGCTGGGTCAGCCTGGTCGAGCCCTCGATGTCGGTGAACAGGAAGGTCACCGTCCCGGACGGGAGTTCGCTCACCCGCCAAGTGTGCGTTGGCCGCGCAAGCGGCGGCAAGGCCCGCCAGCACGCCACGTCGGCTACCCTCCGCCTTCGTGCAGCCTCCCGAGGCCTCCGCGACCGCCCCGAGACCCGCCACGCCCCGGCGGGCCAGGACCGGCCGGCCGGCCGCCGCCGCGCGCGTCTACGAGGCGCTCCGCCGGCGACCGGTCCTGGCCGCCGTGCTCGGCGCGCTGTCCATCGCGTTCAGCGGCGTGCTGGTCCGGCTGGCGGCCTCACCGCCGGCCACCGTGGCGCTCTTCCGCTGCGCGTACGCGCTGCCGTTCCTCCTCTTGCTGGCCCTCATGGAGCGGCGCACCCTCGGCCCGCGGCCGGCGTCGCAGATCGCCCTGGCCTGGGTGGCCGGCGTCTTCTTCGCCGTCGACCTGGAGCTGTTCCACCACACCATCGGCCTCGTGGGGGCCGGGCTGGGCACCGTGCTGGGCAACACGCAGGTGGTCTTCGTCGCCGTGCTGGCCTGGCTGCTGCTCCGCGAGCGGATGGCCCCGCGCACCGTGCTGGCCATCCCGGTGGTGCTGGCGGGCGTCGTCCTCATCTCGGGGGTCATCGGTGGCGAGGCTGCCTACGGCCGCGACCCGGGACTTGGTGTCGTGGCCGGGCTGGGCACCGGGCTCTCGTACGCCGGCTTCCTGCTCGTCCTGCGACGCGGCAACGCGGATGCCAGGCGGCCCGCGGGTCCACTCTTCGACGCGACGCTCTCGGCGGCACTCGTCTCGCTGCTGATGGG